>DTYY01000305.1 GCA_012961645.1 Methanosarcinales archaeon
CCAATGATTTTGATGTGATCATCATCGGTGCCGGTCCAGCTGGTATGTTTGCAGCCGATGAACTGGCTGACTCTGATATGCGTGTGCTGGTCATCGATGCCGGGCGGGACATTGACGATCGCAAATGCCCTATGGATAGAACCAGCGTCTGTGCGCACTGCACACCCTGCAGTATTATGTCAGGCGTTGGCGGTGCAGGCACATTCTCGGATGGAACCCTAAATCTGAGACCCGATATAGGCGGAGATCTTGCCACGCTGACCGGTGACCCGGAGGATGCATGGGACCTCATCCGTCATGTGGATGAGGTCTTCCTGAAGTACGGGGCGCCCGATGTGCTCAACGAACCCAATGGCAGGGCTGTTGAGAGCCTGAAACGGCGTGCCGCATCGGTGGGAGCGCGATTCATCAATATACCGCAGCGGCACATCGGATCAGATAACGCGCCCGTTGTCATCGGGAACTTCAAGGATGACCTTGTCAGGAGAGGTATCCAATTCTTGCTGGGCAGCAATGTCGCCGACCTGTCCACCGATGACAACACCTGCAGCGGCGTGGTGCTCGAGAACGGCAAGACCATCACATCGGATTATGTGATCGCTGCACCCGGCAGGATCGGTGCGAACTGGGTGAACTCGATGGTCGAGACGCACGGCATCGCTGCCAGATACGGGAGCATCGATGTCGGCGTGCGTGTCGAGGTCTCTGCGATCATCATGGATCCGATCACGCACATCAACCGCGATCCGAAGTTCCATATCCAGACCAATCGCTATGATGATTTCGTCAGAACATTCTGTACTAACGAACACGGTTTTGTCGTCAAAGAAGAGTATCCCGGATTTATAGCCACAAATGGGCATTCTATGACGAACAAACAGTCTGATAATACGAATTTCGCATTCATGGTCAGAATCGATCTCACACACCCGATCGAGAACACGACCAGATACGGAGTCTCGATCGCGAAGCTTGCGACGACCATCGGAGGCGGGAAGCCTGTGTTGCAGCGCATGGGTGACCTTCGGAGAGGCAGGCGATCAACAGAGGACCGAATCAAACGAAATCAGGTCATAAACACGCTCAGGGACGTGACCCCGGGCGACATATCGATGGCGCTTCCTCACAGAATCGTGATGGACATCATCGAGGGGCTCGAGGTGCTAAACAAAATCATACCCGGAGTTGCATCCGATTCAACACTTCTGTATGCTCCGGAGATCAAATTCTATGCAATGGAGATCGATGTTGATCGAAATATGGAGACCAGTATCTGCAATCTCTTTGCAGCAGGCGATGGCACCGGACTTTCCCGTGATATCGTCAATGCGGCGGCAACTGGCGTGCTTGCCGCAAGAGGGGTTCTGAAGAGCAGGTAGTCGTGGGACGAGGGGTTTTACATCTGTCGGTTCAGGCGTATGGTCAATACAATTTCCCGTTCTTCCAGAAAAACGATTTTTTCGGAGGTCTGCTGAACATATTGAACACGCTTGGATAGAGTTTCGGATATTTCGCCTCCTCCAGTGGGATGTTGAACATCTCACCAGGCTCATCATCGGAGCCATCCAACCCGATGACGATGAAAACAGGTATCTTCCGTTCTTGCGAGAATTTCCGGTATCTATCCAGTTGTCCGGGGTTTGTCCAATCTAACATCCCTTGCTTGAGTCCTGAACGGTATTTACATTCCACAGCAAACATTTCGCCGGTAGGGATGTATCTGAAGACGAAATCCGGATTCATGCTACTTTCAACATATCGTTCTTTGTTGGTTTCAGTTGAATGCGTCTTTTCTACGATCGAAAAGTACTTTTTCGAGAACAAATTCTCTACATAGTCTTCAAATCTCGAACCAACCGCGAACGAATCGTTGGAAGTTTCGTGTTTCATTTCTTTGAGCAGATCAATCCCGCTGTCAATCACTTTGTCAAGCAAACCCAAGGTCACCACCTCTTCCCCACATTAAGATATCTGTATTTATCATACTTAAATCCACCTTGCCCACGGGTGACCACTAATCTTTGACGGCATCAAGATACGCAAGACCGTTACATTTTTTTCATGCCAGGTAGCCGATTGTGCGAAAAAAAAACGATCATGTCAAGAATCATCCAAGTTCCCTTGCCCGCCGGGTCGCTGCGATCACGGCAGCCATCATCCCGGCGCGAACCCCCTGCTCCTCAAGCGCACGCACTCCCTGGATCGTGGTGCCGGCTGGCGAGGTGACCATGTCCTTCAGCGCGCCCGGGTGGTCTCCGGTCTCAAGAACCATGGCAGCGGCACCGAGCACAGTCTGCGCTGCAAGTTCGAGCGCGACGTCTCTCGGGAGCCCCTCGTGCACCCCACCGTCTGCCATTGCCTCGATGATCTGGAACACAAACGCCGGTCCGCTCCCTGAAAGCCCGGTGACGGCGTCCATCAGATGTTCTGGCATGGTAACGACTCTACCGACCGATCCGAATATCGTGCATGCAATCTCGACATCTGATTCTGTGGCATTGCTGCCCGCACAGATCGCAGAGATCGCCTGTCTGACCGTGCAGGCGATATTTGGCATCACCCTGACCAGATGTGTGCACTCTGGCAGATTCTCCTCAATTGTCCTGATGGGAGTCCCTGCCGCAACCGAGATGACCAAATGTTCACCTCTGATCCTCTCGTTGATCGATTGTAGAACCGTGCTGATGATCTGGGGCTTTACCGCAAGAACGATGACTTCCGCATTATCCACGGTATCGATGTTGCTTACGGATGTGTTGATCCCGAGTTCGGAGTGCAGCATCTGTAGATGTTCGATGTCCACATCGCTTGCGAAAATCCGGTCGCTCCGGGTGAGACTTGCGGCAAGCACGCCTCTGATCAGCGCTTCGCCGATCCTGCCCGCACCAATAAAACCTATCTTCATGTTATGCCTCTTTTCATTCTGCCAGTTTTGGCTCTGTTTTAGTAAAAAGTTTCGGTGAAAGCAACAGAGGTTCCCGGTCAACCAGAATGAGCCATATCGCACATAGAGCTCTGCTGACCCTGTCCTTGATGGTAACGTAAAGGATGATACAACCACGTACTTATGCTGGTAGATGGTGCCCTCGCACCTGCATTATAACAGTTAACCACAAGTCTCTTACTCGAAAGGTTTATAATATATCTTCGGATAGTAATCCGCAACCATTCGACCAAAATATGGTCAAGACCTATCGATAGGGATATGTCACAACCAATAAAAAAAACATAGGAGGAATTGAATGGACCCGTCAATGGGTATGGGGCTTGTTGCCCTAATGGGTGCGGCTGCCACTGTTGCAGGTTGCAGCGAGGACCTTGAATCGGATATCGGATCGCAGAGCAATCCGAATTCGCAGGTCCAGCTGGCTGCGCAGGTCGGTTATCCGCACAGAGTATTCAACAAAGCTATTTCTGGTGAACCACCATCAAATGCCATGTACTGTGCTGTTGGCGCGGGCGTGGCTATGATGCTCATGAGCGAATCGACGATTGCAGCATCGCCGCTCCTTGCAATCGCGGTCGGTGCGTTCGTTTCGGCACTCTTAAATGGCGTCTTCTCCACAACTTCGTATCTGGGAAGAAGCGCCAGTCAGACACGGTTCAACCAGTATGTGTATCTTGATGTGCTGCGTAACCATGTATTCGGGATCATGGGGCACGCATACATAACAGCGTTCTGTATCGTTGGGTTATCGTACATTATGTGGGCGGTACTCCCGGTCACGCATCCGTTCCCGTTCCCGGTGATTGCGCTGATCTGGGGACTCGCTGTTGGTGCGATCGGATCATCAACCGGTGATGTACATTACTGTGCAGAGCGGGAGTTCCAGGACTTCAAGTTCGGAGCAGGCGTGAACGCTTCTGATTCCGGAGATATTACCAGATTTGCAGAGGCAGGACTCAGGTCATCGATGGACAACGCATGGTTCTGCTCGAAGTTCGGAGGACCTGTTACTGGTGTTGCATTCGGACTGGTTGTATTCCTTGACAACTGGAGATCGACAGCATTCGAGGGATGGACCGCGGTTGTTGTAGGACTGGTGATCGTTTCACTGCTGATTATATACAATCGGCGTCTCGAGCTGTATGCCAGAAAGACCTATGGACCATATCCGGAATATGCAGGAGAGATTGAAGCATGAGCGATATAAGTGTTGTAGGGATGCTTGCAGAGAACTGGATGATGATCATAGGAATTATCATCGGTGGACTCTGTATCAGCGTTGGTGTTCACTTCGTGCCGGTGGGAGGCGCACCGGCTGCTATGGCGCAGGCTACAGGTATCGGGACTGGTACGGTGCAGCTTGCTACAGGTTCAGGACTGACCGGCCTTCTCGCTGCAGGATTTATGTATAAGGCACTGGCAGCAGGTGGCATAGGTCTATCTGAGATCGTTCTGATATGCGCAACAGGCGCTGTTGGTGCGATGATCATGATCTGTGTTACGATGCTTGTTGGAAACTGGGTGTACATATATGGTGTAGGAACTCCGCCAGCATCGGCAAAGGTCGACTATGACCCGATCACCGGAAACTCGCAGGCGCCGTACGTTGCTCCCGGAACGGTCGGGCAGGGCATGCCAACCGTCTGTTTCGTGAGCGGAACAATGGGCGGTCTTCTCGGCGGTCTCGGAGGATCGCTGATATACTGCATGCTGATGGGCGTAAATGGCGACCCAGCGATCTCAAGCATCTTTGCGATCGGTATCTTCGTTGTGAACGCTGTACTGCCATCATACAACATCCAGGGGACGATAGAGGGATTCCATGATCCGAAGTTCAAGAGGGTACCAAAGGCGATTGTTGCTTGTTTTGTTGCCTCGCTCTTGTGTGGAATCATCGCAGTACTGATCCCGGGAATAGGAGGTGTGTGAGATGTCGGTAGCAGCAGGAGGAGAAGCAGTATCTACGGAAACCCCGAACCAGGTGGATACCAAGGGTGTTGTGGTAGGACTTGTAGGGATTTACATAGCAGGCATCACGGCAGGGATCATCGGACCGTATCTCGCATTCTTTGCAGGTATAGGTGCGGTCTTCGCAACCCGGATGGGTGCTGATGGTGTTCGCAGGGTCTGCAGTTACGGTATCGGTACAGGTGTTCCATCGATTGGTGTGCTTGCGCTCGGAATGGGTCTCGTTGCATCGATGTTCGGGATTGCCATCGGATGGATCGTGGGTGTGCCGATGATCGGACCAATCGTTGGTTTTGTGATCGCTGTTGTGATCGGATGGATCATCGGGACACTGGCAAACAAGGTGATCAAGCTGAACATCCCTGTAATGGAACGATGCTGTATGGAGATTGCAGGTGCTGGTGTGATCGTACTAACAGGGCTCAGCGTCATGATCGCCGGCAGTCTGGATTTTGCAGTGATCATTGAGAAGGTTGTTCAGACCGGATTCATCGCACCTGTCTTCATTCTTGGAGCACTCGGTATACTCCATCCGTTCAATGCCAGTTTGGGTCCTGATGAGACGCAGGATCGGACACTTAGGCACGCGTACTCGACAGGAGCGATTGCGATGACGATTTCAGGAGTCTGCTCGATAGCGGTTCTTGACCCGATCGCCGCCACGCTCTCAATCGTTGTAGGAGCCTTCATCTGGTATACGAACTTCATGGGGTTCGTGAGGCTAGTTCAGCGAGACGCAGGCGCGGGCTATGTTGGAACCGGATTACTTCCACCGGGGGCGATGTAGATGGATGTTGCAAGAGTAGTACCTGAATTTCACATACTCCTTGACCCATTGACAGGGGTTGTGGCAGAGGAAAGAGAGGACCTGATCATGTTCTCACTCGTTCCGATCCAGGCACAACTGGACATACTTGAAAGTGTTGCTGATGATCTGATGAACTCGCTCACACCGGATGCACCACTGTTGTCGTCGTATCCGGGAAGGGAGAGGACAGCACTCGTTGCTGGTTTCTATGCGAATCTATTCTATGGGTTGATCATCGGACTCCTGATCGCATTCCTGGCAGCACTCGCAATGAAAGGAGGGATGTAAAAATGGCAAACAAGGTAGCGTCATCAGATCCATGGCCCATCATAACAGGCGAATTTTCTATCGGAAATCCTGAGGACTGCGTAGCAGTCATCACCTGCGGATCACATCTGAGCGATTTTCCGCTTACGGCAGGAGCATCAATCACAGGACCATGCAAGACCGAGAACATCGGGATTGAGAAGGTGGTCGCAAACGTCGTATCGAACCCGAATATCAGGTTTTTGATCGTTACAGG
The DNA here is from genome assembly GCA_012961645.1 of Methanosarcinales archaeon. Taxonomy (GTDB): domain Archaea; phylum Halobacteriota; class Methanosarcinia; order Methanosarcinales; family Methanogasteraceae; genus Methanogaster_D. The sequence goes on from DTYY01000305.1 coordinate 6,247, forward strand.
AATGGAGGTCAAGGGACACATCACAGGACAGGCGGTGGTCGCTTTTCACCAGAATGGAATCGATGCAGAAGGACGCATCGTTGGTGCTGTAGGAGCGATCCCATTCATCCAGAACCTGAACGAAGATGCGATAAAGAGGTTCCAGGAGCAGATCGAGCTCGTTGATCTCATCGATACCGAGGACGAGGGCAAGATATCAGCCGCGGTAAAGGCGTGCGCTGCAAAGGATCCCGGTGCACTCGATGTAGAGCCGATGGTAATCAAGATCGAGGAAGAAGGAGGCGAGGAAGAGATCGCAGGATTCAGACCGATGGCTGCTGAGGTTGCAACGATCCGCGCACGGATCAAAGAGATGGAAGCAGCGATGATTGCAACCGGTAACCTGAACAAGTATGCAGCAGGCGTCTATACCGGTAAGATCGAGGGAATCCTGATCGGACTCACCCTGACGCTGGTGATTCTCGGACTGGTGCTTATGGGCAAAGGTACTCTTGATTTCCTGATTGGAGGTGTGTAACATGGCAGAAGAGGAGAAGAAAGAAGAGACCGTCGAGGAGG
>DTYY01000306.1 GCA_012961645.1 Methanosarcinales archaeon
AAAACGGCGACGCTCTGCCGGCGACCCTGGTCGGGCGTGACCGGAGCGTGGACATCGCCGTGCTGCGCGTGGAAACCCGGACCCCGCTGGCGGTGGCTGCTCTCGGTGACCGCTCGGAGGCGGAAGAGGCGAAAAAATTCATCGATCTCGTGTCTGATCGATATTCGAGATCCGATCTCTCTGATATTGCGCTTGCACTCGATTATGAGGCGTTCTGGCTCAGGTTCCAGAGTGGGAGGGGTATTGTTGACGATATTCTCAATCTCGGAAAGATCGAACGCCACCGGACGCTCGTGAAGTTGCTATGCGAGCAGGCAAGGGACGCGATCGATGATCAACTTAGGGCTGCCATGCCGCATCTGCGGACGCAGAGGCTGAAAAATGGAGTGTCTCTGAATGTGATCGATCTCGAGCACTTTGCGCACAAGTTCACGTTCCCGCCGCCAGGAAAGACGTCCGGAGAGATCCATGATCGCATCTGTCAGGAAACAGACGATCCGGTGGTGACCCTCGGATACGGTCCCGATTTTGCTGTGATCAGATCGAGGGGGGTTGCCATGAACATCCCGCAGATGGTAAGAGAACTGCGTGAGGAGCTTACAGGCGCAGGGGTTAACGGCGGCGGACATCTGGTTGTAGGGAGCATCAAATTCTTGGAAGGGATGAGAACCGAGGTTCTGCAGAGGCTTGCCGAGATGATCGGGGGAATTGAGGTGGGCAATTAGAGTAATATAACATCACCTGCATAAGAGATTGCAATGGTCAGGAATCAGTATGAACACGAACTGGGAAAACTGAAAGAAAATATCATAGAACTGGGCAGTATGGTTGATGTACTCATCCATGACGCGGTCGTTTCGCTCGAAACTCTTGACCCGTCGCTGGCTCAGTCTGTGATCGAGCGGGATATAGCAGTGGATGATCTTGCATGTGACATCGAGAAGTCGTGTCTGAGGCTGATTGCGCTCCAGCAGCCGATGGCAGTCGATCTGCGGACGATTGCGACAGCACTTAAGATACAGATCGATCTCGAACGGATGGGTGACCTTGCTGTCGATGTCGCAAGGGTCACCATATACACGAAGGGCGAGCCGCACGTAAAACCCTTAATCGACATCCCTCGCATGTCAGGCATGGTATGTGAGATGCTCAACTCCGCGATCAAATCGTTTCATGATTCGGATAGCGAACTTGCATACAAGACTGCAGAGCAGGATGACACCGTCGATGGGCTGTATGACCAGGTGCGCAGGGAACTGCTGACATATCTGGTCGAGGATCCGAAGAAGCTTGCCAGCATCTCGAACCTGCTCTTCGTCTCGAAGTATCTCGAGCGCATCGGCGATCATGCCGTGAACCTCTGTGAGAATGTGATCTATATGGTAACAGGAGAAAGGGTGCGTCTGAATTGATGCAAAGGGATATCATGTCCGGCAACATTTTCACCATAATCGGGGTGATAATAGGAATTGTATTTGGAATAAATGCAGTTTCAGTGATGCTTGGACTTATATCCGGATCAGTTGGACTTCTGGGCATGATAGGGTCTGGTTCGGGAATTGGTTTGATCGTATCAATAATCATAGCTGCAATTCTCATCATCAAGATCAGGATCATCGCCAGTCTGATCACTGGAGCACTCATAGGCATCGTGCTGAATCTGGTCGTAAGCGAGATATATGGCGCGGATATAATCGCTCTGCTGTCAGGCGGATAAGATATGGAACGTCTGGATGTTATCGTGCCGGTAGCACCATTTGAGCCGATATCAGTACTTAGAAAGTCTTTAGATTACATATTGGGTCTTGAAAAAGGAGATCTGGATGTCCGGACCATTTATGTTCTCGATATCAATGATGAAACCGATGATCGTCTGAAATTCCTTGAGAAAATGCCGATTATTGTGATCGCACGCAAAAACACCAGGGGACGTCGCGCTGGCGCGATTAACGACGCTCTTGATGCGTATAAACACGAAAAAGCACCTGATTATATCGCATTATTTGATGTGGACAGCCGTCCAGACAGAAATTTTCTGATCGAGTGCACAGATGTGCTGCGGTCGAATGCAAACGTGATCATCGCAAGCGGCGCACGTTTCATCACAAATGTGGATGAAAATATCATAACAAAGACCATTGCTGCGGAATATTGTTTTTTTTCTGACGTATACCGGTTTTTTGAGAAATTTGATGGATTTAATCAGTTCAATGGCATGATTGGAGTCTTGAATATCAGAATTATGAGGGATCATCAGTTCGATCATCTGAATGAATCGGTATCATGTGAGGATCTTGATTTCACCCAAAAAGCATATCTTTCGGGTTTTGTCGGTAGATTCACACCGAATACGTTGGTTGGTGAGCAGGCGCCATCCACCATCGGAGATCTGTACAATCAACGTGTCAGATGGCTATCTGGCGCATATCAGGGTCTGAGCACGTACCTGCCATCATTCATCGCCTCTGAGATTTCTGTATCAAAGAAACTGGCATGGTTTTTTGCGCTATCTCTGCCGTTCGTCGCTTTTCTTGCCACACCGGTTACGCCGCTATACGGGGTGCGTCTGTGGCGTAAATACGGTGTACGCTGCGCTTTTATTCAGACATTCGGATTGATCGGGCATGTCTGGCTGATCACGCTCTGCGGAGTTGTTTCGCTGGCAAAACAGGCGTTTTGTGGAGGTGTCGAATGGAAAGAATCGAGAAGGAGCGAGGTTTAACACGAGATTTAAGATTTATTGGTCCAAACACGACAGCTTCGCTGTATGAACAATCTTTTAATGGGTAGTGCCAGAAACAACACCATGACCCTCCACCACCTGCAGACTCCGCTTACCTTGCCCGACATCCTCGGTCTGCGTGCAGGCGATCTCGTTTATCTGGACGGAACAGTCTTTACAGCCAGAGATCGGGCGCATGAACGCATTTTGCAGAGATCAAAGACCCCGTTTGACCCTGCTGGTGCCGTGATCTACCATTGCGGTCCGGTCATGAAGGAGGTGGGCAGGTCATGGCAGGCGATTGCGGCAGGACCGACCACGAGTGCCCGCATGGACTCGCAGACCGGTGAGCTTCTGAAACGGTTTGGTGTACGTGCAATCATAGGCAAGGGCGGGATGTCGGTCACCGATGCGATGCTGAACCGGTGTGTGTATCTTGCGGCGATCGGCGGATGCGCCGTAGTCGCAGCAGATCGCATCGTTGTGCGCGATGTGCGCTGGCTCGATCTTGGCATGGCAGAGGCGGTCTGGGTGCTTGATGTGCACGATTTCGGACCACTCATCGTCGGGATCGATGCACACGGGAGAAATTTGTTCGATGAGGTGAAATCCCGGTCAGAGAAGCGATTATCGGCTATGTTTTAGCACCAAAAACTCATGCTCCGCCAATGTCAAGTGCCTTTCTGATGATCTGGCTGATTGGAAGCGAGCATATCATGTACCAGACGATCCAGTAATAGAAGACCCCGAGAACAGCAGACTCGGTGAGCGATTTTTCCCCCCAGAACGGGAATACCATGACAAATTCGGGATGTGCGTTTACAAACGACATCGCCCAGAAGAAGAGCGGTAGCGTGAGGATGCTGATGTATGCCATCGGTTTGAACTGCTGCTTCATCATCTTTCCCTGATCGCTCATCATGGCAGAACGTTGCTCATCCAGTTTCTTGAGTTTCTGCTTGTTCTCTGCGAGCTGCGCCTCCCGGTACTCCTTCTGAAACGCCTTCATCTTGTCGCTGAACGATCGCATCAACTCCCAGTCGATGGTGTACTTCTGGATGAGCGAGGCATATAGTGCTGTGATCGCAGCCATCACGAGAAGTGTTATATGGATCGGTAACGCGCCTGCCACCGGACTGACCATGAGACTGACGCTTATGGCAATCATGTCCCTGAATTCCTGCCCCTGCCCGAGCATCTCCATTAATATCATTCCCAGTAACAGCGAGATGCCAAACGCCAGTGCCATCCGTTCCAGTGTCTCCTTCCAGTTGCTCATGTGAGAGTACCCGCGTCACCGATGCACAAAAAGGTATGGGTTACCACGGCTTTCTGAGATCGGTCAACTTCGTCATAAAGACGGACGGGTCCGCGGTAAGATTTAAGTCCAGAGAGCATGACGTTTTTCCTAAAGACCCGGGAATCTCCTGCCAACACAAGAAAGCATGGGTACAGAACCATGAGAGAAAGAAATCTATGGATGATGCTTGCAGTAGCCTCACTTGCATTATTTGCAATTCCATGGACGATCTCAATGTTTGCAGGGCAGCACACATTCTATGATGTCTGCGACATGAACTCGAAATGCTCAAAGTGTCATGCTGATGTCTGGGGTCAACTGGACAGCTCGCAGACCGTTCTGGCGCATAAGAATGCAGCAAACAACAAGAATTATACGACTTACATGAGTGTTGGCGGAATCGAATACGACGGTTCGATGATATATACGATGGATTTTGCTGACGGGACGCACAATCCAGGCGATGTCGCGTATTTGTGGGACAGTGCCAGCGGTGAATGGGAAAAGGCGGTATATGACGGATCTTCGTTCATCCCAACCGGCGAGTTCGAACTGGTGAGTCTCGACATCGATACCGATGGGTCGGTCAGCACCGATGAACTGTGCGGTTTCTGCCATGACACCCTCCTCTTCGGGTTGTCAGGCACGCACACAAGGAGAACGGTACGCGTCTGTGATGATGACCGCTGCCACGGAAACCGGGACTGTGCATTCAACGATCCCGATTTCTTTGACGCTGATTCAAGTGCAACCATCGTCGGCTCTGACCTCAGCGGATACGCACACGCCGCATTCTATCTCAGTGGATCTAACGAATCATCGCCACATGCCGCCGGGCTGCCGTTTGGTCACGCTTCAGGAAACGTGAACGGCTCTTACATCTCCAAAGGATACTGGGCATGTCTCGGCTGCCATTCGGGTGCGGGGGTGGATATAACCTTCGAGGCGGCAGATACATACGAGCACGACACAGACGAAGAGACACCAACAAGATATCGATAACAGGAGGAATTTCTTGATCAAATGCTCACAGATCCTGCTGCCGGCACGCATCATACCGGTCATCGCGCTGGCAGTCATGCTGGCAGTCATGGGCGGTGATATGGGGGCGCACCCTCCTGCGATAAACCATTCCGGCGATTACACCGTGGTAATGACATACGGGCAGACTCCTTACCAGCTCGGATATCGCACAAACACCTCGACAGGGTGGGACTGGTGGGACGAGAAAGGCGCGAACCGGCAGAAGAATATCGTGCTGTTAAACGTCTTTGAGAATGTCATCATCGATGGCAAGCCCTCACCTACGCACAAGAGCGGTCTATCGATCAGTGTCGATGTTACGTACCCGACAGATGATCTTTCAACGAACAGCACCACCATAGCCCTTGCAGAGGATGGCAAGCATGAGTATTACTATGGCGTGTTCTATTACCCGAACGATGCATACACAGGCGTTTATGATGTCGATTTCAGAAAGACGATCGATTCAATCGATATAACACTTGATACAAACTTCACGACCACGCTCTGGGGCTGTCAGGCGAGGGGATGCCATGACGCATGGAGCCTGCAGACAGACCCGTCAGAAAGAAACTCCACCACCGTGATACATCCGAACAAAATCGTCTCAGGATCGATGGAAAACGACTGCCAGATTATGTGCCATAGCCCTTATGCCGCCCAGTTCTTAACAGCCACCCCGGTGCATCTGCATGAGATACAATACGGGCACGAGGGTGGTTTTATCTGCGGGGAAAGCGGATGGGTGACCATATTTGAAGCCAACGATTCCAGGCGTGGCGAATGGGTGCTATCGATGTATGCAGAATCAGATCTGGTCAGACCGAGAGGTCAGACGCGGCTCACCGACCCGTCCCATGTCTTCATCGCAGAATGCACCGACTGCCACACCAGTTTCATCCATGATGAGGAGGGGAGCGAAACGCACGATATCGCAGCTCCGTATGTGCTCAACGGGACTGTTGCAGTCAGCACCGGCGTCCATTCAGGCGTGGCATGCGATCTCTGCCACGGAGGTCTGGAATACCCAGAGGTCCCTAATGATCAGTATTCCCTAAGCGGCGTGCTTGGCAGCTATGCACCGACATTCACATCCTACCAGCGGTCAGAGGAGACCTACGTTCTCAATGTGAGCGGCGGCAGAGGGATCAATGTCTCGGTGACCTGCGATGACCCGGCATACAATTTCACGCTCTCCCTGATCGGACCGATCGATGATGCGGCAGGCATTCAGGACCTGAATAAGAGCGATAACTGGCATGGCACCTACTATGTACCAAGCGTGGACGCAAGTGCATCGTTTGCCAGCGGATCACGGATATACCGCCCGAAGAACGCCACGCTTGCCAGCTATTCGGTCTTTGATGATGATGCCGGCATGCAGGAGGGAACATGGATCGCACGGATATTCGGCTGGTCTCCAGGGCTGGCAAACTACACCATCACATCCAGCAACCAGAACCCGATCGCTTACAAGCCTATCATCCATATTCCGACGGATTGCAGCGAATGCCACAAGCCGGATCCGGATCCGCCGCTGAACCACACGAATGCAAGCGCAGACATCCCGATACCAAACTGGGACACTCGCGGGCTTGCCCACATACATGCCGACGTGAACGGAGATGGTGAGTATGACGTGGCATGTAGATCGTGCCATAACTCGCTGCACGAGATCTCGATTCTGAGTTGCACCGACTGCCACACGATGATCTCTGGCGGGCACAGAGGAATACCACCAGAACTTCTGGAAGGGTGCCAGAAATGCCACTTTGAGCCGCATTATGAGCCATGGAACGCCTCACTGGCAGAAATCATTAGAGAGACCGATCGCAGCTATGGCATCTCTGCAGGCGAGATATGCGGGTTCGTTGTACATGTCCCGAGATACACGAGATGGATCGAGTTCAACTCGACATGGTATGGCGAGGGGGTCGAACTGATCGCTGTACGACCGAGCGCGGTCACGGAGACGGGTGTGAACATATCAGAGTATGTCGCCAGACATGTAGTATCAGAGTATGCCACCAGTCAGGGGCATGGAGGCGACTGGAACCTCAACCTGACCGACGAGATGAGGGATTTGCGGTTCGATGGAGATATGGTTCTTCTTGACGATCAGAACACCAGCCACAAGTTCATACGTGTGGACAACCCTGAATCGGGTGCGTGGTACGGCTACATCATAAGGCGCGCCCCGGATGACGGCTTGGGCGCTTCAGATGATACAAACGTCCTGATCTCAACCATATACGGTTACAATCCTTATCCCGGCTGCATCATCTGTCACGATTCGACGCTTCCACCGGATCCTGAGAATCGGACTACAGAATCCAACTTTGTTGTCTCAGCATTCGAAAAAGGCATTCATGCGAGGGTAAACGGCGCAGAGGATGACATCAATCGATCGTGCTGGGCATGTCATTGGGATGGTACCGTATCGTCAGAACACCGCAAAAAGAAGATGAATTGCAGCAACAACGACTGTCACACCTTCGATCAATCAAAATACAGAGAACCGATGATTTACGAGCATTTCAAGGACGCTGACATCCTCGATAATCCGGGAAACCTCACCACAAGCAACATCAGCACCACGGTCGGGTGCGATGCGTGTCATCTAAACAGCATCGTAGAGACTACAGACCCGGTCACGAGCGGCACCTACAGGGTATCCCATTACGGCTCAACCGATGAACTGATGGCATATCCTGACAGTATCCTGACTGATTGCGTCTACTGCCACGAGGATATGGATAATGCGGAGGAATGGGGTGATGCGATCGATCCTACAGACTTAAAATCAGATTTGATCTGCGAAGATGAGAAAGCAACCATGCTTGCAGGAGATCTCTGGGAACTCAGAAACGGATACATATTAAAGGTCGTGAATGTCGATCTGAGCGGGAATAGCACGCTTGTGCAGCTCATCAGGGAAGGGGAGGTCATCGATGAGCATGTGATACGTGGTGATAAACCGTTTCTGTACGAGGAGGAGATCACGGATGATAACAGCACTTTTGACCAGACCATCGTTTCGGTGAACCTGACCGGCGTCATGAGAGGTGGAGAAGGTGGAGTTGCGACGCTGGAGGGCAGAACGATCAGACGAATCCACCCTGAGACCGAGAATAGGGCGTGCTATGCCTGCCACATGGAAGGATACGCAAGAAACGACAGATACACCATCGTTGACCGGAAAGGAAACGTGACCTATTATACAAAGCTGCTTATTGATTTCGATGATGCGGGTGAGAGTTCAAAGACGCTTGGGTCTGGAGAGGACTGGGATCTTGGAGAAGGGTTCGTTCTCACGGTAAAACATGTCGATATCAACGGAGATCTTGCCATGCTCGAACTTCGAGAGAATGGTGTCGTGGTTGAGGACGATGTGGTGAATACGAGCGATCTATTCGAATACGAGAAGGATATCTCCCCGCTGACCGATGTACCCATATTCAGAGCGAACATCTCAGGTGTATTCAGGTCTCGTGGCGCCGATCTGGCCGTGCTCGATGGTGTGCGGCTGATATCGCCTGACATATCTGACGCGGACAAAAGCGACATCGATGACGAAGATAAGCTCAGAGTGGACGGCTACAACGTGAGCTGGATTTCTGTCGGAGAGAATTTCGGAGGAGCTGAGCCTGATACGTTCCATGTGCCGCCGCTTGTAAATGGCTGGGATATCGTCTTTGCCAACTGCATCCAGTGCCATGACCTTGGCACCGGTATGGATATCAAGCGTGTCGATGCAATCGATTCGCAGCTCGGGGCACATGCCGAACTAAACGCAGATGCATCCGCATCAGACGACGCACTGAAAACCGATCCGATCGTGAGAGCGTGCTGGGCATGTCACGGAATCGGTCTGGAACCCGGCGTCCACCCTGACAAGACACCGAAAGACTGCGTGGACTGCCATGTGCACGAAATACTCTTTGATGCGGTTGACATCTCTGGTGTACCACATGGTAAGGTCAGGAATTGCACGAGTTGTCACGGAAAGTCGGGATATGATCCGCATGTGATCACCGCGTTTGGTGCGGTGCCACACATAGGCAATATCAAGCTGTCGCCGCAGTCGTGCTACGAAGGAGAGACTGTTGTGATCGATGCTGTTGCAGTCTCCGGCTGGATGCTTGAGGTGACTGGAGCTGAGTATTTCATCGACTTCACCGGATCGGATGGTACAGGAACTCCGATGATGCCGGTTGACGGCGCATTCGACAGCAACACCGAGGAGATCACCGCAAAGATCGACACCACTGGACTCCTCGCAGGCAATCACACGATCATCGTCCATGCCATGGAATCAGAGGATACATGGGGCAGGACGGCATCAGCCACGCTGCACATCAAGACTGGCAGAAAACCGCTTCTGGTAGAGCTGGGTTCATTCGTGTCATCCATACCCGCATACTGGTACGCAGTTGTTCTGATAGGAATCCTGATACTATACGGGTTCATAAGATTCGCCGGATTGCGATCACGTAAGCAATCATGATCGCCGCCACCAGCCACGCACCCTCAAGCCCGGGCATCACCATGGTCTTTAATGATTCGATGTTCTGCTGAACCTCTCTTGCTTTCACATTGATCCGTCTCCGGACTGTTTCATCTTCAGCCCTGGCAGAGTCGGGTTTTGGGATTTCTGCGGCGCCGTTCGTGCCTGCTACTTGGGTGGGTGTTGCAGCTTCAGCAATCGCTGGAACCTTCTTAATCGACGTAATCAACGTAACCGGCATCTTAACCTCGTAATTTCCGGTGTAGTTCATGGTCCTTCCGGCATAGACCGTTTCTTTGAATTCAACCGAAGGTTCAGGGATATTCACATCGAGCGAGTCGATTCTTATGACATAACTGACGCTTTCAGTCTCCTGCGATCTCATGAAAATGAAACCGGTAAAATTCGTTCTACCACTGACATAGGTTGTGTTTGCAGGCATCCGATCGATCAGACTGATGTATGCGGGCAGGTCGCCTGTATTTGTGGCGTTGATCGTGATATTGATGGTCTCGCCGATCTCTGCATGATCAGGCTCAACCGTCTTTACGAGATCGATGAATGCGCCATGCACCACAGTCCTGGGGCGGTCGCTTTTAGCACCATGATCCATGTCCTGCAGACGCCACGATGCGCTGGCGGCAGGAAGTGTGAAACTGCCGGGTCTATCCGGAATCAGGTGATAATAAAAGGTCTTTTCTTCGCCGGGTCTCACATAAAATGTCCAGTTCAAATTTACGTCGTTTTTCACCCTGAAATGATCAGAAACCTCATCAGTCAGCGTGACCTGCCCGACCTCGTAGTTCTGGACGTTCTTTGCGCTGATGCCCACGTACACAGTATCGCCCCAGTAGATGTCAGGAGTCACAAACTTTCGCAGAGAAAGCGGCGATTTCAGCCCGGCCACTTTTGAGCCCTCCTTGCGATACTCGATACCATCCTCATCCCTGCCGGTCATCAGGACGTGTATATTCCCCTCCACCGACATCTCAGAGAACATGAGTTCGACCGTGACCGATCTCGACTCATCAGGACTGATCGTACCGATGCGTCGGATCAAACCGCCGTCTGCCAGATACAATCCCTCGAGGCTGATATTCAGCAGCACATCACGCAGATCTCCGTCTCCATCGTTCTCGACTGTGATCTCTGCTGTTACGGTATCTCCGTAGAGATATTCACTCTCATCGGTCGAAATACCAAGTTTTATCTCAGGCGTCTTCTTCTCTGCCACCCATGAGGCGATCTTTGCCTCAGGATACCAGGGCCATCTGCCTATGGACTCCAGATCGTCCTTATCGGTTGCATCCTCGCATTTTAGCCTGATCTCATCGTTGTCCCAGACATGACCCTTTGTAAGAACGATCCTCTCGACCAACTCGCCTGTTTCTTCCTCTGTATTCAGCCTGATCTCGAGTGCAACCGACCCCTCCCCATTGAAATCGGTAGCCTCGACTGTGAATACGCCGACCGAGAACGCGGGCTCATCCTTGTCAAGGGTGTGGGTCTCCTTGCTCGTCCATTCCACATCATCGCATGAAGCGATCGGTGCGGCGAGCAGGATCAAGCCAATGAATGCAAGAGCCGCAAGGGTCCGTTGTCCGTTCATCATTCGATTACCATCTGGTTTTATCCGCATAAAATCTTCCTGTCGGTCTTCGGGTGGCGTATCTTAGCCGGTGTTAAGTTTGGTGTGAAAATGCCTATCCGGACAACCTTCGACATCTGCCCCGGATTAAACACTACGTAATGTGACAGCGTGCGACAAGAAGCTGCATCGCGAATTGCCATTGCGGCTACCCCTTCCATTTGGGGTAATCCTACTGTGAAACGCGCGGATGGTAACGTTTGTGCGTTAAGCTTGCAGGACAACGTGGAAAGTCTGAA
>DTYY01000307.1 GCA_012961645.1 Methanosarcinales archaeon
CAATATCCTGAATGATAAACAGATAAAATCTGGGATAAAAACGCGTGTCGATGCCAGTACAAGAGCATGAAGGTCTCCGTACAGGGCAAAGCGCGTAAGAGAGCGAAATAATCTTGGATTTAAGAAATTGGCTGAGAAATTGGAGTATGGGACGTGCTCTCGCGTCGGAGGGAGATTTTTCGGCTGTTACGAGAATATTTGAAGAGACTGTAAGAATGCGAAGCATCGCCGAAGGCAGCGAAAGCTACCGGTAATATGTTCAGGGTGGTGATAATGAAATTTATGTTTTATAATCTATTGATAAACTACATATAGATATGTCACGATTCAAGGAGTGTGGTGGTCGAGTACGTGGTACTGTGGGAGTTGTTCGACACAGCAGATCGAACGAAAGATTTTTAAGGTCGTGTTGCAAAGGTGATGCGTCGCGCATAAAGTGTACAAGTTTTTTGCGCGTAAACAGGATGGTGACTGCTGATGTGGGTGTGTTTCCTCAAACATCCTGTAGTTATAGATGGAGGTGTTATAAATGGCTAAACTGGCTATAATCTACGGAACCGGAACTGGCCATACCGGTGAGATGGCGGAACTGATAGGTGATGGGGCAAGATCCGAAGGTCTTGAGACCGAAGTGTTGAAGCTTGGTGGCGTAACTGAAGACGTGCCGGGCGGCGGGCGCACAACGAGCGTGGATGACGCGCTATCTATCATGGATTCGGCAGATGCTGTTGCGATCGGTTCATCAACGTATGAGCTCAAACCGGTCATCTTTGTACAGCAATTGATGGACCGGGCGCGGGATCTCGATCTCTCTGATAAGGTTGGGACGGCATTTGGATCTTATGCAACCCGCCCGAAGGCTGTCGGGCTCATTATGGACGCCATTAAGGAGATGGGTATGGCTGTGATGGAGCCTGGTCTGCAGGTGTCAGGCAGGCTCAATTCCAGTGCAAAACAGGAGTGCAGAGAACTTGGCGAGAGTATAGCAAAGGCTCTTTCCGAGAAGAAATAGGAGGCGAGTATCATGGATAAGATCACAGATGATGTGAAGAAAGTCCTTGAAAAGATCGGGTGGGGCTCGGTTGCCACGGCATCAAAGGACGGTATGCCGAATGTCTCGCCGAAGGGCAGTTTCAAGATTGTTGATGAGCAGACGATCCAGTTTGCAGATATCTTCTCAGAACATACCAGAAAGAACCTCTTGGAGAATCCAAAGGTTGCAATCGATATCGTGGATGCAGAGACCGCATCAGGATATCAACTCAAGGGGACTGCTAAGCTTACAAAGAGTGGATCTGCGTTTGATGCTGCAAAAGAAGAGCTTGTTGCAATGGGGTTTCCTGCGCCAAAGAATCTTGTCACTGTTACGGTTGCCGAGGTCTACAGCGTGAAGCCCGGAGATGATTAAGGTCAAGGTCATGAAACAGACGCTTGAAAACCTGACAAAAGCCTTCATCGGTGAGAGCCAGGCACGGAACAGGTACACGTTCTATGCGAAGACTGCAACGAATGAGGGCTACGAGCAGATCTCAGGGATCTTCCTCATGACCGCAGAGAATGAACGGGAACATGCAAAGTGGCTCTTCAGGATGATCGATGAACTCCGGCAAAAGATTCCTGAAAAACCAGATGAGATCGTCGTGGAAGCCACAGCACCGCTCACGCTCGGAGACACCGCGGAGAACCTTGCTGCTGCTATCGCTGGCGAGAACTACGAATGCACAACGATGTACCCGGAGTTTGCGGATGTTGCAGAAAGTGAGGGGTTGATCGCGATTGCAGAGAGGCTGCGATCGATAGCGGTTGCAGAGGCGCACCACGAGGAGCGGTACAGGAAACTGCTTTCTGCGGTCGTTGGGAAAACGGTCTTTGCAAAAGAGAAGAAGGTCAGGTGGATCTGCAGGAAGTGCGGTTATGTACATGAGGGCAGAGAACCGCCTGTCGAGTGCCCATCATGCGACCATCCGAGGGAGTACTTCGAACTCGGGTGTGAGGAGTACTAAAAAGGAGGTTTAGATATGACAGTGAAAGGAGAGATTTACGAATGCAGCATCTGTGGCAATGTGGTTCAGGTACTGGAGGCAGGAGACGGAGAGCTGGTCTGCTGTGGCGTGCCGATGGAACTTGTTGACTAAAATTGACGAGGGCGCATAATGAAACGTTATCGATGCATGATCTGTGGATATACGTATCACCCTGAAATGGGGGATCCTGAGAACGGGATCGCACCTGGGACGGCGTTTGAGGACCTGCCAGATACATGGGTCTGTCCATCCTGTGGTGCTGAAAAGAAGTTATTCGAACCTTTGGACTAAAAATAAAAAAGTCAGAGGAGGTATGGACAATGGTCGAAGAAGTGATTGATGAACAGTTCCTGCGAATAAACAGAGCAGCGAACATAATGAACCTGACCGAACTTGAGAAGAAGCATCTGCCGCATATCAGCATACCTGTGAGGGTTGCGGCACGGGAGCCGTTTAATATCGAGGTTGAGGTCGGCGGGATGCTTGCGCATCCGAATATACCCGGCCACCACATACAGTGGATCGAACTGTATGCAGACGACGTATTTCTGGCACGAACAGACCTGACCCCTCAACTCACCGAGCCAAAGACCATGTTCACGATCAGGCTCGATAACGTTGGATCTGTCATACTGCGGGCGGTTTCACGCTGCAACCTGCATGGACTCTGGGAAGTCGCTGGAACGGTTACGGTTCTGCCGCCAGGAACGCATATCGAGCACGAGGCTAAGTTTGCATGCCTCACATGCGGGCAGATGACGTTTACCGAGAGTGATAACCCTGAGACCTGCTGGTTCTGCGGTGAGCATGAGGCAGAGATGTTTGCTGGCTGTTGAGGATGCTACAATGACCCACTGGAAATGCGTGAACTGCGGATATACACTGGAAATGGATGTGCCGCCGGATCAGTGCCCCTCATGCGGTGAGAAATGCGATTTCATCGATGTCAGCTGTTACATTCCAGAGTGCGACACTGCTGAAGGAGTCGATACCAGATTGTGAAAGATGTGTTCTGCGCGTCACGATCCGCTGTCAACAGGACGAAAAAGCAGCGTATAAGTATGGGAATCGCAATGCCTGCAGACTGGAACGCCGGGCGATCAACCAATTGTACCGGATAGTTGATCGAATCTACCTGTCGGGTCGATTGTTAGAGCATGCGGTAGTTGAAGTCGTGTCTCTCCACTACTTCAATTTTAATATTTTAAAAACATAGTATTTGATCAGAAAACCGCGTGGTGGTGTGGCAATCCCTATTGCAGGGTTGTCAACCAATAGAGGCCATGGAGTTGAATGAACACAAGGTTATTCGGAAGCGCCAGACAAAAGCGTCTAAAATGATTCCCGCCACACCAATCTCGATCACGGTGGTCACCAGAGGGAAGTATGGACAGCGTGCGATCCGGACGATTCAAGAGAAGACCGACTTTAAGGTGACAGAGGTCTCGGTCCCAGCAGAGCTCCCGGATTTCATCGAGGATACTGCGCCATACACGAAGGATGCGGCGTCTGCTCTGAGGTCTGATCTGGCCATCATCTTTGCCATGCATCCCGACCTCACGCCCGCCTTTGCCGAGTGCGCAGCAAAATCGGGAGCAGATGCGATCATCGTATCCGGAAGCGACACGTCAGAACTCCGAAAGATCGCATCAAAATATCAGATACACATTCACGCAGACGAGATATGCTGCTCGCTTGTGCCGTGCAACGATCGGGTAATCGATGAATTCACATCGGCTCTTGGAATGCCTGTCTTTCGGATATCGGTGGAAGGTGGTGTCGTGTCAGATGTCAGCGTCATAAGAGGCAGTCCGTGCGGTGCAAGCTGGTGGGTGGCATCGCAGTTACCAGGCACACCGGTTGCAGATGCGCCAGCAAAAGCCGGATTGCTTGTGGGGCAGTACCCGTGCCGTGCCGTGCGCGGCACACGCGGCGGAATCCACAGGTCGGCAGAGATCCACAAAAGAGCGGTTGAGGCGGCGCTGGCTGGTGGCTATGCGGAGGCTTATCCGTGACTAAGGGTCCGTTAAGAAATAACCTGAACAACCATTAGGATGATGGAGCAGATTACCGTTGGAATGAGCGATTTTTATGATGA
>DTYY01000308.1 GCA_012961645.1 Methanosarcinales archaeon
CGATCATCTCTTCCAAAGTGCCGCTCTGGCAGGCAGGCAGATGAATATGGAACGTGGTTCCATCATTGATCTTTGTTTCCACGGCGATGTGTCCGCTGTGCCTCTTGACGATGGAGTATGCGGTTGCAAGCCCAAGACCGCTCCCTCCCGGTTTGGTCGTGAAGAACGGATCAAATATCTTGTGGGTGTGTTCTTCAGGTATCCCTGTCCCGTGATCCTCGATCGATATCCTTACATACCTCCCGGGATCGAGTGGCAGAGTGGTATCCTGTCCGATGACAACATTCTTGCAGTGCACACCGACCATTCCACCATCAGGCATCGCCTGATTGGCATTGATGACCACGTTGCTGATGACCTGATTGATCTGTCCCTCATCGACCTCCACATGCCAGAGGTCTTCAGGTATCGAGAACTCGCTCCTGACATTGGACCCCCTCATGGCAAAGCCGGTCGAGTCCCTGATTATCTTTTTGATCGGAACCTGTCTTTTGACCGGTGCTCCGCCCTTTGAGAAGGTGAGCAACTGATGAGTCAGTTTTTTCGCCTGTAAGGATGCTCTTTCTGACTCTGACAGTATCTCGATCAGTTTATCTCCACGATCAGACCCCATCTTTGCAAGCGAGAGGTTGCCAAGGATTACAGTCAGAAGGTTGTTGAAATCGTGTGCGATCCCGCCCGCGAGTATTCCGAGCGATTCCATCTTCTGCGCCTGATAAAACTGCTCTCTTGTGATCTCCAGCTGATCATGGGTACGTTTCAGTTCTATGGTCCTCTCCTCTACCCGATGCTCCAGTTCTTCATTTAGCTTCTTGATCTTCTCCTCAGCAGCCTTGCGCTCGGTGATATCGACCCAGTTCGAGAGGTAATATCTGATCGCCCCGTTGTTCCGCACCGGCGTGGAGGTTACCTCGACCCAGAACCGTTCCCCACTCTTCTTCTGGAAAAGCTCCTCAGCCATCTCTGTTCCGCTCTTTATGTCCACGGTTCCATCCATGTTCACATGGTTCTGCTGCTCTGTCTCCGTGGTCCACCAGGGATATGGCGCTCTTAAGCCGATTAATTCGGCAGCAGAAAAGCCGGTCAGCTTTTCGAGTGCAGGATTCGCGTACCGTACCGAAGAATCAGGGTTGATGACCAGCACCGGATTTGGGGAGTTGGTCAACATGCTCGAGTTGAACTGCTCACTCTCTCGCAAAGCCGACTCTGCCTGCCTTCGTTCAGTGATATCGTGGAAGACCAGAACTACGCCGGTAATGTTCCCCTTGTGGTCCCTGATCGGCGCACCACTGTCATCGACCGGGATCTTCAATCCGTCTCTGGCTATCAATATCGTATGGTTCGCAAGCGTGACAACAGAACCTTCTCTGAGCACCTTTGCCACCGGACACTCGATCGGTTTGCCTGTCCCCTCATGCACAAGATTGAAGACCTCCTCGAAGTGCCTTCCAACAGCTTCGCCTTCTTTCCATCCGGTCAGTGCCTCTGCAGTCGGGTTCATGAATTTTACAACGCCTTCCGTATCGGTTGCGATCACCGCATCACCGATGCTCTCAAGTGTGGTGGAAATCCATTCTTCAGTCTCCTTGAGTCGCTGATCTATCTGGCTTTTGTACAGAGCCATCTCGATGGATGCAAGGAGCTGCTTTGCCTGGAACGGTTTGACGACGTATGCGTGCGGCTTGGCGGTCAGGGCTTTATCTATCAGTTCTACGTCTGAATACGCGGTTAAAAATATGATGGGGATGTTCATTTTCTCTTTTATTTCGTAAGAAGCGTCTATGCCGGTTTTATCCCCTTTCAGGACGATATCCATAAGTATCAGATCCGGCTTGAGCTCAAATGCCTTTGCCACAGCCTCATCTGCACTGCTCGCACGTCCCACCACCTCATAACCAAGATCGGTAATCGTTATCCGCAGGTCTTCGGATACGATAGCTTCATCTTCAACGATCAATATCTTAGCCCGTTCCATTTAAGACCCCCTCTCGATCTATTGTTTTTATGTCTCAAACTCAATATTGAATGTCGTGCCTCTTTCGCTGATGAGTCTTAGATTCCCCTGCAATTGATCCTCGACCAGAATTTTCACCAACCTCAACCCTAATGTTTTGCTCTCACCCATATTGAATCCTTCGGGCACTCCGACACCGTTATCACTGACCGTCAGACTGACCTTACCGCTATCAGATACGCTGAGCGTGACCTCGACCTGCCCATCGTTCCCCTTGCTAAACGCATGTCTCAGAGCGTTTGTCAGCAGTTCGTTGATGATCAGTCCGGCGGGAAGTGCGATCGATATCGGAAACGGATGGTCTGCCACATGGATTACAGGAATGATCCTTGCATCACCGACCGGATAACTCTGGAACAACTGCCCTATCAGCCGATCCACGAAATCCCTCATATCGATCTCTGAGAGGTTCTTGCTCTCGTACAGCTGGGCATGGATGAGAGCCATCGCATTTATCCGGTTCCTGGACTCTGAAAGCACATCGACAGTGTCCTGATCTCTGGCGATCAGTGCTTGCATATTGAGCAGACTTGATACAATCTGGAGATTATTCTTGACCCGGTGGTGGATCTCTCGCAGGAGCACCTCCTTCTCTTTGAGCGACGCCTCGATCTGCTCTTCTGCACGTTTGCGTGCTTCTTCCAGCCCTATGTTGTGAAGAGCAACAGCGATGTCACCGGCAACCCCCATCATCAGTTCCTTCTCTTCCTCGTCGGCAGCCGCCTCGGGCGTGAGCGATATGGCAAGCAGCCCGAGAAACCTGCCTGCATGTTCAACACGGATGATCGCTGCCGCCCTGCCTGTACATACATCCTTGAGGAAGCAATCCTTACACTCCACCGATCTGTCCACAATCGCAAGGAACTCGTCACTTCCAAGCGCCTCTCTGATGCATGGGGGGTGATCGCCATCCATCATACGCATGTAGAAACGTGAGACGTCCTCTCTAAAGCCTGAACCCACGACTGTGGAAAAAGCCTCTCCTTCTGCCGCCGGAAGCCCGATCCATGCGGTGTCGTACCCCCGCGCCTCAATTAAGGCATCACATGCTTTCCTTAGAAGGTCCTCCCGCTCCTTTTCGACCATAATCGACTGATTGACGCTTCTGATCGCCATGAGGACGCTGTTTAAGTGCTCGATGTGCGCCATTGCCCGCATCCTCTCGATGGCATACCGCATGGCTCGCACCACAGTGCCACCGTCCACCTGCCCCTTCAATAGACAGTCCTGCGCGCCCCTCTGCACAGCCTGAATGGCAAGCTCTTTGTCGCAAAGATCGTTCAGCACCACGATGGGCACGTTCGGCGCCTGAGTGTATGTGCTGGTGAATGTGTCAAGCCCGTGGCTATCAGGCAGCGAGAGGTCGAGCAGGATCACATCGATGTTGTCATCGCCAACACCATCACCACCGCTACCATCAGCAATTCGGGCAAGTCCTGTCGAGAGTCGGTCGGCAAGCTCCATGTTAAAGATCGTCTCCTCTGAATCTGCCAGCATCTCCCGGATCATCTGGGCGTCACCAGGATCGTCCTCGATCAGCAGGACATTTACTGGCGTTGCATCACTCGTTTCTTCGGACATGAACCGCTCGCCGATCACTGTCGCAAAACCCCCTTACAGGCGGGCGGTTTTGTCGCATCTGGCAGAAAATTCCCTGATTGAGACCTATTCTTCGGGCAAAGGAAGTATGGATTTTGCATATAAGCCCGGTATGTCGGATTTTGCGCCCCACTCATCATCAAGACCTCTCGGCTAAGATCTTCTCCTCACACTATGAATATTGCCTTCATTTTATTTAAGGCTACGTCTCTGGCATGTTCCAGATTTCAGATTTTAATCTTCCCTTCCTCTACGCGTATCTTCCAGTCTTATGCTGTGCAGTGCAAACGCAATGTCCCCTGCAACCTCTCCAAGCAGCGGCAACTCTACCTCATATGCAGCAAGGTCGGCTGGGACAGATACCGATAATAGCCCGTAGATCGTTTCACCTGATTCCAGCCTGACTGCGAGCGTTTCTCTGCCATCGCACATCTCTAACAACGGACAGTTAGCACAGGCGCTTACAGAAGACGGGTTCCTGATCATAACAACCTCTGATTGCCCAATCGCCTGTCTGGCACAATCAGGCAGCTCGCCGAGCCCCATACGCTCCTCTACCTGCGAAAACTCTTCATCCATAGCCGACTTTCCGGCACCTGCGAGCCTGCCTGGTTCGTCGTTGATTGCGATCCACGCGTGGTGATAGCCACGAGCC
>DTYY01000309.1 GCA_012961645.1 Methanosarcinales archaeon
GAGCTGTTTCGCAACATGTCTGTTGAGCATGTACGATTGTTCGCCATGTGATTGTGGATCAAGTGGTGTAGTGGGTGGAATTGCATTCGGAACTCGGTGGTTTCGGAAGTACTGTGTAAGGAGGGATATCACTTCACCTGCAAGCGGCAAGGATATGACTCTCCAGCCTGCGCTAAACCCTAAGTCCCAAAACCAGCGCAACAAAGAGCCCGCCAATTATAATATCCGCAGTCGATCCCGGATTCACTTTTTCGCGGATCAGTTCCCTGTCAAATTCGTGGACTCGGGGCTTTATTGGATTTAGATCCCTGTTGCCTGCAATGATCCTTGATGTGTGATTGCTAACCTCAATCGACTTCCTTCTTCCGAATTTCGTCTGAATAAACGTGTCAGGAGTCTCTGCAAGCATCTGCAAGAACGTGCAAACGATGGCGTCGTTGATGCTCATCTTTTCCGCCTTTTCCATGATCAGATCTGCACATCTGAATGTCCGTGTAAACCCGTTTACCCATTCGTCTGCGATCAGATCATGATCGACAGAGAGTTTCATCAGATCGAAGAGCCTGATATCTTCTTTCAGGATTTTATCGATGGATTCTGCGTCTCTGAGGTCGATGTCTGGAACTGCGTCCACATAGACATCCGCAACCGAAAAAGCACGATAGAATTCGGCAGCATCCTCTGCTGTAGTCTCTTCCACGATCTCTGAAACAGGTCTGCTGCTTCCTGCCGCCATCAGTAAAGGAATCAGCAGAACGAACGCACCGAAGTGTGTGTTCCCTCCGCGCTGCCACCGGAGCGATTCCCTCGCTGATGCGTGTATCAGCGCGCCGACGCCGCTGTGCGATCTCGCAGCCTCTTCGAGTATCGGATACGTTCCGATGGCGGACGTGAGGAAGTGCTCGAAGGTCGTGTCAGGATAATCGTGGTCTCGATCCACGTTTCCAGGTTTAGGGGATGCAGAGACCTCGAGAACCATTGCAAGCTGTGCGCAGCGTGCGAGATATGACGGATCAAAATCCCGCTCAAGCGATCCTGTCAAATTCTTCGCAAAGTTTGCTTCCATCGAAATCCATGTTGTCTTTAGGAGAAGTTATAAACCTTGGGTAGCTCGAGATCAGTCTTTCGATGATGTGAGGCGAATCGACGAACTCAATGATCGGATCGATCTGTAGAGATCCGCGGGTCATCCTTTCGCCTGTGCTTTTGAAAGCGCTTGCGCCAGAGCATGAATCAGATGCCCCATCCCTGCTGCACAGAGCGTGCTTCCGAGGATCATGCAGATGATGGTCGGTATATCGAGGGTGTCAGCCACAAAACCTGGAAATGACGGATAAATCGAAGGGTTGTTCGGATGGATGAACCGAACGTTCCCGAGCATCGAGATTGGTATTTCAGCAAAGTTATATATTATATAATATCCAATTATCAGTGCGATGGCGCCGCAGAGGCAGTGCAGCAGCAGTATCGCAACAGAAACATCCTTATCGCCGGTATCCAGCCGGTTATCATAGATGGCGAGCCCGGATCCACCGAGAAAACCCGCGATCAGGGCGAGAACCGGAGCAAAGTAATCAGTAAGCACGGATACGCTCCCGTAGAACACCCCTCCAGCTACGATGCCCAGAAGAATTACTATGTATCTCGTTTTTTCTGGCATATCCGATTGTTTGGCTGTTTGACTACGTGATTGGTCTATCATATCTGACAGTAAGATTGTGCGCCTGATTATGGCAGTCCTCGCACTGCATCCCAACTGCTCCGTGCGACTGATCCATCACATGGCAGCCGGCGTCGGCGCATGCAACGGTTGCTCCATGGGCGGGATGGCACCAGACGCATTCGATGTATGCATGTTCACTTCCGCTCTGCAGCATCGTGTTGAATGGTTCTGCATGGCAGTCCACACATACACCTGACTTTGTCTCGGGCGAGTACTGGATTTCGGTTGGCACGTGTCCTATCCTGTGGCAGTTGGTGCAGTCGCGCATACCCATCTCGGTGCTATGTCCAGGGTGGCACTCGATGCAGAGCCTGGTTTCGGCATGCACCGGGTGGCACATGTCACAGGCTATATCGGCATGTCTCGTATGTTTTCTCATAAAAGTCCCCTTGATGACGGAACCGTGGCACCGGGTACACTGGCTGCTGTCATGCTCATCGAACTCGATGGACTCTGGTTCATGTGGGTCGTGACAACTGGTGCAGTCCAGCACATCAGGGCCGTGCGGCAGACCGTGGCAGTCGCTGCATGCGGGCAGGTAGCCGTGCTGGATGTGGCAGTGATCACATTCGAATGCCGAGTGCATGCCTCCGCTTTCTTCGATGGCTTCGTACTGCGGGACGTGGCAGGAGCGGCATCTGCTGCTGTTCAGACCTGGATCGTTGATCCGTTCCACCGGCGCATGCGGGTCCGGATGACAGATCGTGCAACTCTGGACGGTTGCACCGTGAGTCTCGGGGTGGCATCCCCGACAGTCTGGCAGGTAGCCATGCTGTATGTGGCAGAAGGTGCAGTTCAGAGGTGCATGTTTGCCACTCCCGTTCTCAAGGGAATGGTATTGTGGCGCATGGCAGTCCACACACTCCACATTCTCAAGCTCCTGGTATGTGCGTTTACCGGGTGGAGGCACAGATGATCCATCATTCTCTCCATTATGTGTACAGCCGCTCATCAAAAGCACAGATATGATTACGGCGAGGAGTATGATTGCGTCCTTTCCGCGTCTTAGCCGTCCCATGACTACGATCTCCTTGTTGTTACCGTTGTGTCGCCTGTTTCTGCCATTACTTTAATCCAACTGATGGTGGCGATACTGAATAAGTTTTATGTACCATGCTGAACTGCTTTTATGCTTATGGCTGAACTCTTCGATCAGGTAAAAGAATTTTACCGGAGTGATAGTCCATGGGCAGAACTCCTGCGCGATGTTCTCTCGGTTGCCAAGATACTCATACTCTTTGCGATCGTATCCCAGATCGTGTTCGGAACATGGACACCGATGCGAGCGATAGAATCTGGTAGCATGAAACCGCACATGCAGATAGGCGATATCATCTTCATAGAGGATATGTCTCGCACCAGGATCGTTACACATGAAGATGGTGCGATCAGCGGATACGAAACGTTCGGTGATTTTGGTAACGTGATTTTGTACAGAAAGTACGGGCGCAACGACGATACACCGATCATCCATCGTGCGATGTATTATGTGGAGGCAGGAGAGCCGATGTGGGACGGTGGTCCGGCTGCGCCACACGCTGGATATATCACGAAAGGGGACAACAATCCGAGCTATGATCAGCGTGGTATCTGCACTGAACCGATACGCGAGGAGTGGGTGATCGGTGTTGCGCGTTTCCGCGTGCCGTATGCAGGGTACGTACGCCTCGCATTCTCAAAAGTTCTTCAGAAATTCACGGGTGAGTGATCTCAGAACCAGAACGACCATACTTGAGCAGATCAACGGTTTGAAAGGCAGCCCTGGTTCATGTACCTGAGCAATCTAAACCGGACACAAGACTTTTCACCCACATATCGGCTGCTCATAAATACCTGTCAAGCCTCTGGCTGCCGCAAAAAACATAAATCCGATGCCACCCCAATCGATTGGTATGGCAGTATGTGAGACATGCGGCGGCAAGGGGTTCGTTCTCGTCGAAGAAAAGAAGTGCCCCTCCTGTAAAGGCACTGGAAAAGCAAAATCGATAAATTTGAGTGAGTTATCCGAGCAGCAGTTGAATCTTGCGCTTGGTGGTTCGTGCCCTGCCTGCAACGGGACCGGGGTGACCAGGGTAACAGAAAAATGTCGCGAATGCAACGGTTATGGTGAGATTAAGGAGTGTAAGGTCTGCGGTTCGCATTTTGGCGGGGACGGTGACCGATGCCAGTGATGCGCAGAGAATCCATCGGTGGGTATTCTGAGCAATCTCTGTGATGTGAGTGATTTATGTAGGGGTGAGGTCTATGAAGGGTCGGTCAGTGGAATTGTTGATTTTGGAGCCTTTGTTGACCTGAATAATTGTGTACGCGGACTTATCCATTCGAGCAACATGAGTTCAGAGATCAAATCCGGAGATGTTGTTCAGGTACGGGTGAAGAGCATAAAATCCAATGGAAATATAGAGTTAATTCCTGAAAAGCTGAAAGAATATCAGATAATTGAAATAGAAAA
>DTYY01000310.1 GCA_012961645.1 Methanosarcinales archaeon
AAGATTACAGTGCATCAGCGGTTAAAGAGATTTTCGAAAGAGTGCTCCATTCTATCACTAGAAAATTCGACAGTGCCCTCTCAATAGAGGCTCGAGATCTTTCATCATTTCATGTAACAGCATCGAGTTACCATATTCTGTGATGTTTCGGATGTTTTGGGACTGTATTGTTCCGGATTTGATCAACCCTTTATCAGGATCGAGTTTTCCAAGATATTTTGAGGTTTTCCTTGAGTTCTTGAGTTCTTTATCCCAATAACTGGTTGAGTGATAGACATAGTGATTTTCCCCCCGCATCTTCACTTCAAGACATTTTACACCCCGATCTCTCTGTTCCTTCAGCCATTCTCTGGCCCATTGTTCCATATTCGGTATATGGGGAGTAGGTTATGATAAAGGTATCGGCGCTTATGTTTGTTTGATTTGCGAAAAGGAGTACGTCGTAGGGTGTTTTGGGGTGACTTATTCCCTATTCATTCGGAGTTAAGGTTATTAATCTA
This sequence comes from Methanosarcinales archaeon, assembly GCA_012961645.1. Taxonomy (GTDB): domain Archaea; phylum Halobacteriota; class Methanosarcinia; order Methanosarcinales; family Methanogasteraceae; genus Methanogaster_D. The sequence continues at coordinate 501 of DTYY01000310.1, forward strand.
TTTTAAGATGCTCGTCTCTTAAGATATACCGCAAGTGAGTCTGTTTTTTTCGGAAAGTATCGGTGAACTTCTCTGTATGCCACCAATCTCTATAAATTCTTCATTTTGAGTGAGAGAAACGTTTACCCAAAAAAATTCCTGGGACAAACCAAAATTTTGCCCCCGCATCCGGACCTTTCAACGCCAAAACAACGTTTAAGTACTTTACCAACACACTTGAGATCGTGAGCCGGAAAATATATGAAATCAATAGCAAGAGGCAGATTCTATTTGTATGAACAGTTTAACTATAATTATCATATCGGGATGTTAAAACGTATCAGAGATTGGTGATATAATGGAACTTGCAGTAATCGGACGTGGTGATTTTACGCTCGGATTCAGGCTCGCAGGCATAAGAAAGACTTATGAAGTCACTGAAGAGACCATTGATTCGATGGTACATCAGGTACTCAACGACACGGATATTGGAATATTGGTCATGCATAATGATGATATCTCGCTTCTTCCAGAGACGCTGCAGTCAGAGCTCGATGAGTCGATCGAGCCGACGGTGGTTCTGGTAGGGGGCGGCGAGACCACTCAGTTGAGAGAAAAAATCAAGAAAGCAGTAGGTGTTGATCTTTGGAAATGAAAGGAACAATATATCGGGTGGCAGGACCGGTCGTGACGGTCATCGATGTGCCCACAAAGATGTATGATGTTGTCAAGATCGGTAACGAAGGGCTCATGGGCGAGGTGATCGGGATCGAGGGCAACAAATCGATCATTCAGGTGTATGAGGATACATCAGGCATCGCCCCGGGTGAGCCGGTCGAGAACACGTTCATGCCGCTCTCTGTCGAACTTGGACCCGGACTCCTCAAAAGCATCTACGACGGCATCCAGCGCCCGCTCCCTGTACTCCAGGACCAGATGGGTGATTTCATCGAGCGCGGTGTTGCAGCAGATGGTCTGAACCGAACGAAGAAGTGGGACTTTTTACCGATCGTTACAAAGGGCACAAAGGTTGCGGGTGGAGATGTCATCGGAACGGTTCAGGAGACTCATAATATCGAGCACATGATCATGGTTCCGCCGAATGTGTCAGGAATCGTCGATGAGATCGGATCAGGATCGTTCACGGTGACCGATTGCATCTGCATGCTTGCCGACGGTACAGAGCTCTCGATGATGCAGAAGTGGCCCGTACGTGAGCCAAGACCTGTCCGCAAGAAACTGATGCCTGATGTGCCGCTCATCACCGGACAGCGTATCCTTGACGGACTCTTCCCGGCTGCAAAAGGCGGTACTGCCGCAATTCCGGGACCTTTCGGGAGCGGGAAGACGGTCACCCAGCAGCAGCTTGCAAAATGGAGCGATACCGAGATCGTGGTCTATATCGGGTGCGGAGAGCGTGGTAACGAGATGGCGGATGTCCTGAATGAATTTCCGGAACTTGAAGACCCGAAAACCGGCAGACCACTGATGGAACGAACCGTTCTCATCGCAAACACGTCAAACATGCCTGTTGCGGCGAGAGAGGCGTCTGTTTACACAGGAATCACGATCGCTGAGTATTACCGGGATATGGGGTATGATGTCTCGCTTATGGCTGACTCGACATCGAGATGGGCAGAGGCGATGCGTGAGATATCGTCACGGCTTGAGGAGATGCCGGGTGAGGAGGGTTATCCTGCGTACCTTTCGGCACGGCTCTCAGAGTTCTATGAACGTGCAGGAAGGGTGGACACGCTATCAGGTCACTCCGGATCGGTCACTGTTATTGGTGCGGTATCCCCGCCGGGTGGTGACTTCTCAGAACCGGTGACCCAGAACACGCTCCGCATCGTGATGGTCTTCTGGGCTCTCGATGCGAAGCTGTCGCAGCGCAGACATTTCCCGTCGATCAACTGGCTTGAGAGCTATAGTTTATACACCGATGCACTCTCAGGCTGGTATGAAGAGCACGTAGCCCCGGAATGGCCGGAAATACGCGGAGATGTAATGGAGATCCTCCAGAAAGAATCGGAACTGCAAGAGATAGTGCAACTCGTTGGTTCGGATGCGCTTCCAGAGGATCAGCAGCTGACGATGGAAGTTGCACGCATGATCAGGGAGTATTTCCTGCAGCAGAACGCATTTCACAAAGTTGACACATTTTGTACGATGGAGAAACAGTACAAATTAATGAAAGCGATTATGAAGTACTCTGATCTTGCAAACAGCGCTCTTGAAAGCGGAATTCCTCTTAGAAGCATCCTCTCCGTGAAATCGAAGGACGACCTCTCGAAGATCAAGTTCGAGGTAGAGTTCGATCACGCGATGGATGAGGTTCTTTCTGCAATGGATGAGGAGTTTGAGGAGTTGCGGAGGTAATGACATGAAGGAATACAAGACGATCACCGAGGTTTCAGGACCGTTGATCTTTGTTGAGAAGACCGAGCCGATCGGGTACAACGAACTCGTTCACATCAAACTGGAGGACGGTACCACCAAGCGGGGACAGGTTCTTGATACCTCGAAGGATGTCGTCGTGGTTCAGATCTTTGAGGGCACAGGAGGCTTGAACCGGGAATGTGGGGTCAGATTCACCGGTGAAACGATCAAACTCCCTGTATCAATCGACCTGCTTGGAAGGATCCTCTCAGGATCAGGCGATCCGCTCGATGGCGGACCGCGAATCGTGCCTGACGATCAGCTCGACATCACAGGCGCCGCAATGAATCCGTATGCAAGACAACCGCCGGCAGAATTCATCCAGACCGGCATCTCCACGATCGATGGCATGAACACGCTTGTGAGAGGGCAGAAACTGCCGATCTTCTCAGGATCAGGGCTTCCGCACAACGATGTTGCGCTCCAGATCGCAAGGCAGGCAAAGGTGCTTGGAAGCGAGGAGGCGTTTGCTGTGGTCTTTGCCGGGATGGGGATCACAAACGAGGAGGCGCAAGCATTCATGCATGATTTCGAGCGTACAGGTGCTCTTGAGCGTGCTGTCGTCTTTTTAAATCTTGCGGATGACCCTGCCGTCGAGCGGCTGATCACGCCGAGACTGGCGCTCACCGCGGCAGAGTATCTCGCTTACGAGCATGATATGCATGTGCTGGTCGTGCTGACCGACATGACCAACTATGCCGAGGCTCTCAGGCAGATGGGTGCTGCAAGAGAAGAGGTCCCGGGAAGGCGGGGCTACCCAGGATACATGTACACCGA
>DTYY01000311.1 GCA_012961645.1 Methanosarcinales archaeon
CGCCGGCGCGGTCACCGAGTGACTCTGATATTGCCTGCCCGAGTACGATGCCGATGTCCTCGACCAGATGGTGGTCGCCGAGTTCGAGGTCACCTGTCGCATTGATCGTCAGGTCGAATAACCCGTGCCTTACAAACGAATCCAGCACATGATCGAGAAACGCCACTCCTGTGTTGATCTCTGATGCGCCGTTGCCATCGATAATAAACGTTACATCGATCCCGGTTTCACGAGTACTTCGGTGTATAGTCGCTTTTCGCATGATTAGGGGGCTACCGGTATAATCGTCCTGTAAGCTCTTGCATACTGGCTCTATTCTCGCTAGCCATAACATCCAGCCTGCGTTCCATATTCTCTTCCACGCCCTGAATGTTGATTCGTAGCGATTGTTCCTTTGCATCGATCTTGGAATTGATCTCGGCGATCCGCGCATCTATGTTTATGATCATGGCGGCAAGTGACCCGACCAGCACCATCGCAGAGACGTAGATCACCGGATTGTCGTTTTCCAGCCATCTGAGCCACTCAACCGTCAAAACAAGCGCCGATACAACCATCATCGCGGAATATATCATATTTTTTGCGTCCATTCCAGCACATCCTTGTTTGGTTGATATAGCATTATATGTGCATGTTTATAAATCTTTACTCTGGTAATCAGTGATTGTTATCGTGTTCTGGCGATGTAACTTACATATCATGAGGTATGCATAAACGTGCATCAAGAAGACTTAATACGATAGAAATTTAATTGAAGATACGGGTGCAGAGATGGGGGATGCATATTCATTCTGTATCGAGCGCGATGTGCTGAACCAGAAACTCGGGGGCGGACTTCCTCATGGGTCACTGGTACTGATAGAAGGAGGTAACGGCGCTGGTAAGAGCATTACCAGCCAGCGGATCTGCTTCGGGCTGCTGGAGAACGACGTCCCGGTGACATTCATATCCACTCAAATGACCACGAAAAGTTTCATCTTCCAGATGCAGGCACTCGATTACTCGATTACAAAGTATCTGACAGGTGGCAGACTGCTCTTCATACCGGTTCTGCCACTGGTACAGGAGACAAAGTCAAGGTCCAACTTTATCCAGCGGTTGATGGCGGCAAAGATGCTCTTTGATAATGATGTGGTTATCATCGATACGATCTCGTCGCTGGTATCGCACAGCATAGATGCGCAAAAAACGATCGAACTGATAAATTTCTTCAAGAAGATCACATCTCTTGGAAAGACGATCGTCCTTGCCGTAGACACGGATGTGCTCGATCCCGACGTCGCAAATATGTTCTCAGCAGCCTCTGATGCATATCTGGTACTCAGAAAAAAGCTGGAGATGGATGAGCTCAGGTACGCCATCATCGTCAGAAAATTTGCTGGCTCACAAACCAAAGTTACCCAGATTATTGGGTTTTTGATCGAATACTGGTCCCCGACCCACAGTCTCGAGGATCAGCGGCTGCGGATACTCTACTATGACATGAAGAACGAAGCGCAGTATAAAAGGTGATCTTAATTGGCAGAATTGAAATCATTCTATCTCGAACGTGACGAATTCAACCGTAAGCTCGGAGACGGCTTTCCGCCCGGCTCGCTGGTGGTGATAGAGGGTGGTAGCGGTAGCGGTAAGAGCACGATCTGCCAGCGGATCAGTTATGGCATGGTGGATAACGGAACATCGATGACCATCGTCTCAACCCAGCAGACCACCAAAGGATTCATCAATCAGATGTATTCGCTCGATTATCCGATCGCAAACCACCTGTTGAAGGGAAACATGCTCTACATTCCTGTGATACCGCTCGTACAGGCAGCAAAGACCAGAACTGACTTTTTACAGCGACTGATGAGTGCAAAGGAGCTGTTCGAGAAGGATGTGATCGTCATCGATACCATCTCGGCGTTGATCAAATACAGCGCAGACGCTGAAAAAACCCTTGATCTTGTCTCTTTCTTCAAAAAATTGAACGGGATCGGAAAGATCATCGTCATCACCCTCGAGCCCGAACAACTGGATGAGAACATCATGTCGGTGTTACACTCGTCCAGTGATATCTACATATCTTTGCAGGTCAAGGCTTCAGGAAATGAGATCAAACGGACGATGGTCGTCAACAAGTTCACAGGAGCTAAGGGGCAGGTGACCCAGATGATCGGATTTAGAATCGAGCCGAAAGTCGGACTGGTCATCGAGATATCAGCAGTCTCGTGAGGCGTGTTAGATGAATGAATTTGAGATGGCGATGCAGCGAAATCCGCATTTAAAAGAATATATCAATAAATTTCGCAAAGAGACCAACACAACTCCGGAATTTATGACAAAACTTTCAGGAGACCTGCCTGCATTTCCAAATATTATCCTTCCGGTGGGAGATCCGGTTTTCATTCATCTGTACGGCACTGAAAAGCTCGCCAGGATCGATTACATTGCAATCGAGCCGTCACTGTCACCTGATGAGCAGGAGAGGTTCGACGAGGTGAAGAACCTGATCCTTGAGAAAGCACCAAATGAACCGGTTCCGGCATCAGAGACCGAACTAAGAGAGCAGATCGCAAAGCTGTTCGGCGAGTCGGTAGCGATCGGTTCGGGCGGGACGGCTACCAACAAGAAAGGTGTTCCTGAGAAACTCGGATTCGGAGTGGTCGAACGGAAGGTTCCGCTGACCCAGATAGAATACAACAAGATAGCATATTATCTCGAACGGGATATCGTTGGTTCAGGTCCCATCGAACCGATCATCAGGGATCCGTATCTTGAGGATATTCACAGCATCGGCGTGGACAACATATATATCATCCACAAAAAATATGACATGTTGAGGACCAATCTCGGTTTTGGCACCCAGAAGAGGCTCGACGACTGGATGCGGAGCATGAGCGAGCGAATCGGAAGACCTGTGAGCGAGTCTACACCGATCGCTGACGGCGCGCTACCTGACGGCTCACGGATCAACATCATCTACAGCGAGGACATAAGCATTGCGGGCAGCAGTTTCACGATGCGGAAGTTCAGCGAGGAGTCTATAAGCATCATCCAGCTGATCAACTGGGGCGGCATCAACAGCGAGATGGCAGCGTATCTGTGGCTCTGCCTTGAGAACGGGATGAGCGTATTCTTCTCAGGCGAGACCGCATCCGGAAAAACAACGATGCTGAATGCGTGTCTCTGCTTCATACAGGAGAAATCCAAGATATACAGCATTGAGGACACGCCAGAGGTTCTGCCACCACACGTGGTATGGCAGCGACTGATCACGAGGGAATCGGGACCCAAGGAGTCGAGGGTCGATACATTCCTGCTGCTCAAGGCGGCGCTGCGGTCACGACCGAATTACATCATCGTTGGCGAGATCAGAGGAGCTGAAGGCGCGACCGCGTTTCAGGCGATGCAGACCGGACACCCTGTGATCGCAACATTCCACGCGTCAGCGGTCAAGAAGATGATCCAGAGACTTACCGGTGACCCGATCAACATTCCAGTCACTTTCATCGACAATCTCAACGTTGCGATGATATTGCAGGCTGTTTACGTAAAAGGAAAATTCCTGCGTCGCTGTCTCTCGATTGAAGAGATCGAGGGCTACTACGAGGATGTGGGCGGTGTTGTTACAAGAGCAGTCTTCAAATGGGACCCTGAGACCGATATCCATTCGTTCAGGGGGCTTAACAACAGCTTCATCCTCGAGGACAAGATCGCGAAGATTCAGGGGTACGAGGATACGCGAAAGATATATGATGACCTTTTCTTACGCGCCCGGATACTCGATGAGATGCGAAACCGCGGCATCGATCAGTACGACGATGTATATGAGATCATCAAGAACTTTATCAAACATGGTGTGGACGGGCTGCCGTTCCCGGTGTGAATATGGGCATTTCAGGGCAGCAAGATGAGATGTGGAATGGTTGGCATGCGGTATGCCATCCATGCTTCAGACCTTCTGCTTCCGATCTCTCCCCACACACGGATGTTCTCCGCTTGCGCAGAATTCTTCGAAGTGTTTAAGCCACTCAGGATACTCTGGTGCGTTCTTTACAAAAATAACCAGATTTTTGATCTGTGTTGTCGTTATTGTATGTAGTTCATGCTCCATTGTGCAGGCGTCCTCATCTGCAATCTTTTCAGGGACATTTATAATCTCCAGGAAAGATTTTATGATATCGTGTCGATCCTTCACGGATAATGCGATATCTTTCCCCTCTTCAGTCAGTTTCACGCCGTCATACTTTCTGTATTCGACAAGACCTTTTTTATTAAGTCTGTCCACCATCTCGACAACGCTCGGCGGTCTCACGCCCAGAGTGACGGCTATATCCTTTATACGGGCATAACCCTTCTCTTCCGTAATATTGAGGATCCCTTCCAAATAATCCTCCGCTTTTCTGGATAGCATAACTGATATTAGGGCAGCCTACAATTTCAATCTTTCTACCATACCCTCAC
>DTYY01000312.1 GCA_012961645.1 Methanosarcinales archaeon
GGCGGTGCGCTCTCCGCGGTATCAGAGACGAAAGCACAGGTCGCTTTCATCGGTGTTGGCGAGACTCCTGACGACCTCGAAAAGTTCGAGACCGACCGATTCATCTCAAAACTGCTCGGCATGGGCGATATCAAGACACTGATCGAGCGTGCTGAGGAAGCGTTCACCGATGAAGAGATCGATGTCGATAAGATGATGCAGGGCAAGTTCACGCTGAAGGACATGTACTCCCAGCTGGATGCGATGAACAAGATGGGACCACTCAAGCAGGTGATGCAGATGCTACCGGTCGGCGGCATAGGCAACATCTCAGATGATGTGTATGGCGAGACCTCTGATAAGATGGCTGGATACAAAGTCATCATGGACTCGATGACCGAAGCCGAACTGCTCGATCCGAAGATCGTTGACAGTTCACGCGTCAAGCGGATCGCACGTGGCTCTGGCACGAACATCGAGAGTGTGAGGGAACTACTGAAATATCACAGGATGATGCAGAAGGCGATGAAAGGGCTCCGTGGCGGCAGGTTCAATATACAGAAGATGATGAAGAAGCTCGGTATGTGAGCGGGGGCAAGCCCGGATGAAAGTTGCGGTCGTTGAAGGGGATGGGATCGGAAAAGAGGTCGTTTCAGCCGCGCTGAAGGTGCTGGATGCACTCTCGCTCGATATCGAAGAAGTTCCGGTCGAGATAGGATATGGTAAGTGGAAACGCACCGGCAAAGCGATAACAGAGGACGATTTCGATATCTTTGAATCTTGCGACTGTATATTCTTTGGTGCGATCACAACACCACCTGATCCGGACTACAAAAGCGTTCTTGTCAGAATCAGGCAGAAGTTCGATCTGTATGCCAACATAAGACCGATCAAAGGTATGGGGGTCGGCGAGAATATCGATTTTACCATCGTCCGCGAGAACACCGAGGGTATGTACTCAGGCGTCGAACAGGTCTTCCCTGATGCCGTGCACTCGACGCGTGTCATCACCCGCAGGGGCAGCGAGCGCATCGCAGAATATGCATGCTCGCTTGCCAGAGGGAAACGCCTGACCATAGTGCACAAAGCCAACATACTGAAGTCATGCCGTCTCTTCAGAGACGTCTGCATCGGTGTCGCAGACCGGCACAAGATCTTATGGGAGGATATGCTCGTTGATGCTGTCGCGCACCGTCTGGTACTGGATCCTGAACGGTTTGAGTTGATCGTGACAACGAACCTCTTCGGAGATATCCTGAGTGATATGGCTGCCGCGCTCATCGGCGGACTTGGTCTCTGCGCAAGCGCAAATATAGGGGAGGATTATGCTTTATTTGAGCCAGTGCATGGCAGCGCACCCGATATCGCTGGTAAAGGACTTGCAAACCCGGTTGCAGCAATCCTGAGCCTTGCGATGATGCTTAAGTGGTTCGGAAGGGTAGAAGAGTCTGATGCGGTGCATGATGCGGTCTCTCGCGTCCTGGCTGGCGGTATCACGACTCCCGATCTTGGCGGTCGCTACTCGACAGCAGAGGTTGCAGAGGCGGTCGCTGCTGCAATCGAAAAAGAGCAAGCAACATAGTTATATACCATAACGTGAAAACGTTAAAAATTAGTTATAGATCTCCTTCGATTGGCATTTTGATCGATAATATCGGTGGGAATCATGTATATCAAGGCACATACATTCGGTGAAACTCTGCTGGTTGCAATATGTGACCGTGAGTTGATCGGACAGACCCTCAGCGATGGCGCATTGACCCTCGAAGTATCTGAATTCTTCTACAAAGGTGAGATATCGACCCCAACCGAGGTCAGGGATATGCTGACGCGTGCAACGATTGCCAATCTCGTTGGCAGGCGAACCATTGAACATGCGCTCGAGGGTGGTTTCATAACAGAAGACAATATGCTCATAATCGACGGCGTGCCACATGCTCAGATGATGATATATGATGGCTTCGCAGACGAGGCGGGCGAGAGGACGTGATTGACATATCAGAAGAACCCGAAGGATCAGAAGAACATAACAATAACAACAAAAAGACCGAACAGACCCAACCGCAGTCCGATGCGAAACCATCCTCCGATGCAGGGATTCCGAGCAAGGGCATCAAGATCTGGGATGAAACCACGCTGGTCAGTGCGGTCATCGCAAAACACAGGCGTCTGCTCGATGCATACAGAGGTGAGTTTGGGGTTCTTGATCCAAAGGTGTCTGAACTGTTGGGGCAGTCCGGCGAGGAGCGGGATGAGCGTAACAAGATCAACGAGCATGTTGCCGAATTGAAGGACAAACGGCAGCTGCTATATCATCAGGCAAAACAACTCAGAATCGAGATGTTCGATCTGATCAATGCCAGGCAGAGCGCGCGGAAGCACGAACAGGAGATGACGCGTCTGCAGAAAGACATCGAAACGCTGGACTGGAAACTTCAGACAACGGTCATGGGCATCAAGAAAGAGCGTGAGATCGTTGAAAAGATCAAGAAACTTTCCAAACGGATCGATGAGATAAATGAGATCCGTTCTGGCGACGGAACCGATACTGTTGATGAAACGATCAAGTTTATGTCTTCAAATATCGCTATGATGATAGAAGAAGCAGATAAATGCCACAACGAGATTGTTTCTATCGCAGATCAATCCCAGGAGCACCATGAGTCATTCGTCGGATATGTAGAGCAACTGAAAGAGGTGCGTGGGCGGCACATCTGGCTGAAGACCAGGATCGATAGTCATGTTGCTGCGGTTGATTATTGGGAGGATAAACAAAAGGCGATGGCGGCAGAAGGGGCAGGAGACGATCATGATGGCTGAAGATTCCAACTCACCAGAAACCATGAGTAATATGACTGAAAAGGAATTAAAGAGCCATATAAACCTCCTCAGACAGCAAATAGACCGTTTGAACAAGGAGATAAGAAAATCAATCGAAGAAGTCAAATTACATCGCGGATCGATCGATGAACTGCGAGACAAACGCGACGAGTTCAATGCGAAGGTTAAGGAATATGCTGTCAAGGCAGAGGCTTGCAGAAAGGCCCGGGATGCCATCAATCAGAAGATTGCAGATCTGAAAAACCCCAGAAGCGAGATACAGGAGCAGATAAACCAGCATCGGAGTCAGCTGGATCAGTTGAAAGCCAGACGCGACGAACTCAATTCGATTGCGAAGATGCAGACTTCAAGTCTTGAAAAAGCTTATGCAAACGAGCTATATGTCTTTATTCATGCTGATATCCCGTTAAAACATGAGATAGACTCCATGGAACGGCTGAAACAACTGGGTGAGAGATTGGGTGTGAGCAGAGAAGCCGATGTGATCCACAGCGAACTCACACCGGTCTACAAGGAGATACGGGCGCTGCGTAAGACCGGCGATCAGATACATCAGGATATCCAGAGCCTTGCAGAGGAGTCTCAGAAACATCACGACGATTTACTCGGCATATACAAGGATCTGGATCTCGTTCGCAAGGAGGCGAACCTGTATCACACGCAATTAAAAGAGAAATACCGCATCACCAAGCCGATCAGTAAATCAATCGATGCAAACAAGGCAGCGGTTGCGAGTTTGCGGGACGAGTTATCCATGTATCTTGATGCACTCAAGGAGATGCAACTGCCAGATGATGCAGAAAACGATGGGGAACACGAGATCGCACTGGAGAAGTTCAAGGCGACCGGGCGCATGAGCTTAAAGGAACTTCAGGTGTTGATGGAACATAATGATATCACGTTCGATTGATATACAGACTGTTGCGATCGATGTGGGCGCCGGAACGCAGGATATTCTGATATATGACAGCAAGAAGCAGATCGAGCAGTGTTTCAAGATGGTTTTACCATCACAGACGGTTATCGTGGCAAAAAGTATCAGAAATGCCACGCATCTGGGCAGGGACATCTTCCTCACCGGGGGGGTGATGGGGGGCGGCGCCTGCGTCCGTGCCGTAAAAAAGCATTTGAAAGCCGGGTTGCAGGTTTATTCAACAAAAGATGCTGCAAAGACGATTTATGACGATCTTGATCGTGTGAGCGATCTTGGCGTGATCTTAGTGCCGCAGAACACGGAACCCAAGACCGATGCAGTTCGCATCGAAACAGGGGACATCGATCTACCCGCGATCAAACGAATGCTCGGATTGTTCGGCGTGGATATGCCTGAGACGTTTGCGGTTGCCGTGCAGGATCATGGCGAAAGCATGGGAAGCAACCGAATATTCAGATTCGAGCATCTAAGAAAGGTGATAGACGATGGGGGCGATCTGCGATCGTTCGTCTACACTCCAGAAACGATTCCTGCGTATCTCACGCGCATGAGCGCGGTCGCGTGGTCGCTGTCGCTTGCAGAGGCAGACGGTGGTAATGTCGATGACGTCGGCGTGGTTGTGATGGATACCGGACCTGCAGCGGTATTCGGGGCGGCATACGCCGCAGAAGACCCATCTAAGCCAACAATTGTTGTGAATATCGGAAACGGGCACACGCTATGCGCGATACTGATGGATGACCGCATCACAGGCATATTCGAGCACCATACAAGACAGATAACGATCGAGACGCTCGATATCTACGTGGAAAAACTCGCTGCAGGAACGCTGACGTTCGAGGAGGTGTTTGAGAGCGGTGGGCACGGATGTCATATCAGGGAAGCCCCTGGCGAGCTACCACAGATCATCGTTACCGGACCGAACCGGAAAATCGCTGAGCAGAGCAGGCACGATATCGTCTTTGCCGCGCCGTACGGCGATATGATGCTTACCGGATGTTTCGGTCTGATCGAAGGGCTATTGTCTACAAGGGGTGCGGATCGTGGCTGAAGCTGCAGGCACACGAAGAAGCCGTACGCTCCACGATCACAAATGCACGATCTGCGGCACATGGATGGAGACCACCATCAAGAAGAGCAAGAAAGGGGCAGAGATCGCCATGTACTTCTGTCCTGAGTGCGGTTTCTCGTACAGTCTGCAGGATTAGACCGTTGCAATAAAATGCATCAATCTTTTGTAATTTCAGGCGGTTTATACGTGGCATAACGAGTTTGGAGACGGATTCGGCGAATATATGTGCAGATCTCAAATGCGAATTAGATGACTGATACAAATGACACAAATACGGTAGATTTTGTTATATCGATTCATGCAATCAGTCCGACATCCACGAAAATTCGCGGCATCAAAAAAGAAAAGAAGAGCGCAAAAATCTTTTTTTGCGCTTTGGTGTGTTTTACAGGAGCTTTTAGTACATACCTTCCATGCCGCCCATACCACCCATGTCCGGCGGCATAC
>DTYY01000313.1 GCA_012961645.1 Methanosarcinales archaeon
GTTTCTGTACAGCGGGATCACACAGTATGACGAAAACGGCATCTTTGTCGCAACCGAGGAACGCCCTGCACAGATTCGGGAGAATCTTTCGAGGTTCGGGTGGGACATCGCGGCGCTTGAAGAGGGGGGAAAACTTGCGATCATCGATGCTTGCTCCACAAAGATCGGCATCCCGTCGCAGGAGCGGTATGTGGATGTACGCCCGTTTGATATGCGTGCAACACTTGACCAGATCATTGCGATACAGGATGCGACCGATGCAAAACGCGCTGTGATCGATTCGAGCACGTCCGTCGGATTTCATTTTCAGGATCCGGCAAAGATCAGGATTGAGCTGCTCAAACTGAGCACGACCCTTGAGATTCTGGGCCTGACATCGATCATAACCTGCGAGATCATCGATGACAGCATGCAGAGCAGATTCGGTGTCGAGAACTTCGTGACCGAGGGAACAATCCTGCTGTACAATCAGCGCCGCAAAAACGTGCGCGTCCGCAGTATGGAGATCTTCAAGATGCGTGGATCAGACCACAGCAAGGACATCCACCCGTATGAGATCACATCAACGGGCATAGTCATCCATCCGCACGAAGAGGTCTACTAAAGGCTCCAAGGTACCAGGAACCCTATATGCTGCTCCACGATATCTTCCATATCGAGGCAACAGAACCTGTGTTTCTTGCAGAGAACAGCTTCTATGATCAGAAGCAATCACCACTCACAAAGCGTTACCTCGAAGAACTCGGCACGGCTGCCGACACCGGTAGCAACAATAGTTCCATACAACTGATCGATCAGGGTAGCGGCGTTCCGATCGCTGTAGCGGTTTATGTCCACTCACACGGCATCGACCACTGGCTCGTGCTCACGAACGTGATCTCAAAAGACACGCGTTTTCCAGGCAGGATATCTGACATCTTTGGCAGCCGAAGCGAGACTCTCGAAACAGATGCATCTGATCTGCGCGAGGCGGTAATTGAGTATTATTCCATCTTTCTTGTAAACAGGTGGCTATGTAAATCCTGTGCACGCGAAGAGATGCCGTACCTCGATCTCGGGGCGTTTGTATCGATGCGTGGACTGCTGCAAGGAACTCCAGAGGATAAAACGGATGAACCTGGTCCGGACGTGCGAAACGATCGTCTGACACGTCTTATTCGAAAAATCACGTCCGAAAAAAGATTTGATCCTGCCCGCGCAGATGTGCTCGAGATCTGCTGCGGAGACGGTAGTGCCACCAGGGTACTTCACGAGATGGGCTGCAACCCGATCTGTATCGATCATGATATGTGCGATATCTGCGACGGACTGAAGAGCGGGGCGCTTTATGAAAACCGATCTATCGTTCTTGATGCCGCAGAACTCTCTGCATTCTTTGAGAGGGAGTTTGACTGCGTGGTCGGGTTCATGCTCGGTCCGATCCAGCCATTTAACAGGGAGATATGGGCATCTGTCCTGCACGAATCTTCAGAAGTCTTGCGGACGCCTGGCATGCTGATCTTCACATTCTATAGCAGGGAGGAGCTCTCTTTTGCAGCAGAGGTGCTCAACGATCGTGTAACCGCCAGAGAGACGTTTGAGAACACGCCTGATATCGGATATGACCGGTGGGTATATCTCGGTTGGGTGAAGTGATGTAAGAGAATAGATGGAAATTACGAACGAAACACAGATTATGGCTATCTGCCCTGCCTGCGCATCAAAGGAGCTTCATGATGTGCTGAAACGGCGTGGCAGCTATCGGCTGGTGCGCTGCATAGAGTGCGGCAGCGTGCACAACATAGCATCAACAGCCATGGCAGCCCGGCAAACTACCAGTGTTGCGATCATCGTGAGCAGGGGCGAGATTTCGGAACGCTACAGCATCGAACTACCATCCGATCACGAGGTGTGCACTGGCGATGAACTGCTTGTGGATGATCCGTCCGCGGACGAGGTGCATCTGGTAGAGGTCGCCTCGATTGAGTCATACAGGCGGCGTGTGCCCTCGGCGGCCGCTGCCGACATCGATACGATCTGGTCACGGGCGATCGACAAGGTGTCTGTGAAGGTGGCGATCCACGACGGCACCAGAACCAGATCGATTCGGTTGGAGGAGTACGGGGACCGGGAGTTTACGGTCGGTGGCATCGAGGAAATTTCCGGGGGTAAATTTAGGATTACCAGAATCAAGACGCGAGAACGTGGATTTCGGAAATATAAAGGCGATGTGGTCTGTGCAAAGGATGTTAAGCGGTTATTCGCGGAGAGGGTCTGAATCACGTCTCTATCGGATTTGGGAGGCGAGATTTATGCCCGCCATCCATTCAGATCATCTATCCCCATACAGTTGGCGGCATAAGGTATGGATTCTAAATTCCTCATACTCGATATCAACTGCAAAATAGTCGTAAATAACCTTATTTTGTCACATATCTGGTTTTTAATTCCTTTATTCTCTGGACGGTCTGTTTCCACTGCTTTCCCTGATCGTTGTCTGCCGAATCCGGTGAGCCAGGCACATCTTCACCATCAGGAAATGCAGGCATCTGTTCAGGATCATAATCGAACGGATTGTCCACTAAATCTGCCGAGTCAGGTAGCTTCGCATCATCTGGCAGCCCGGGCAACTCCAAACCCAGAGACGCTGGCTCAGATTCGAGATCAGGGGTCTGATTCTCCATTGAATCAACTGAATCAGGGAATCCAGAACCCTGCGTCGCCTGTTCAGATTCAGGTTCTAACGTCGGGCTGTCAATCGAATCGACCGGATATTCTACCGAGTCAGGCAGTCCATAGGCAGACACAGGAATCTCGATAGTTATACCGGCTTCCGGCGCTTCATGAGACGCCTGATTTTCTGTCGCAGCGACTGCTACCACTTCGACTTCTGCTGTTTCAGGCGTTTTTTCAGGCTCGGTAACCATAACCACCTCTTCAGTACCACCCTTGCTTTCGGTCAGGGTGATCGTTTCGGGTTCTGCCCGATCTAACGCCTCGTTCACCGTATCGACAACTTCGGTCTCGCAGGTAGCGCATTCCTGCTCCTGCTCCTTATCATGCATCTTTCTCAGAATATCGAGAGCCATCACCGCAACGTCTCTATTCTCAAGGAACAACAAGTCGCTTTCAAGTATTGTGCGCACGTTTCTGAGTTTGACGTAGTCTGTAAGCAGATCAACCGTTTTAAGCACGCCTTTGAGCTCGGCATAGTTTGTAGGTGCGAGAATATCGCTTAATAGCATTTTTATTTGCTGATCAATATCATTCCCAGTATCAGTCTGCATACTACTCCCCCATGTAGTATTCTGACGGAATCACATAAATAGTTTTTGTATAATGCGGGGGGTGGGATTCGAACCCACGAACTCCTACGAGA
>DTYY01000314.1 GCA_012961645.1 Methanosarcinales archaeon
TGGATGAGAGACTTGGGTTGGACATATTCCCTAAAGTGGTACGGAGTTAAGGTTCTAAGTCGCGAATATCTTTAGCAGGATTATCGATCTTTTATTGGTGTGCGGGCTGTTTTCATGGTTTTATTGATGGGTTGTTGGGACGATGTGTGAATCTGGTGTGGATTCTCTAGTCGTGGACTTTCATTGCATGTGGAAGAGGGGAGTTTGGTGGGCGTGATGGGTGAAAGGTTCGGATAACACTTGGATTTTTCGACAGTGCCCAAAACACATAATACCACCGGGAGACAATTTATTGGTTTGAGAGAGGAAGAGCAGCCGCCGCGACACCAAGTCGTGAGGAAAGTCCCCCCACCACCGGACACATGGACGCCGAAATGGCGTAGGGCGAGAGTTCTGGCTCTGACACAGAAACGATACCATGATATGCCAATGCGGTGATGCCGTTAAGGCTGAGGTCGCATATCGTGGATGGAACGGTGAAACCCCATGGGTGCAAGCCAGTACGGGAACAGCGAGAAATCGCTGGCAGAGTCCGGCTGTATTTCCCGGGTTATGGCGCTTTAAGTCGAATGCTGCTAAGAACAGAAGGGAGCTTACTCTCCTCACTCAAAACATCCTACCCGTTCAATCACACCTTCCCGCTTCCAAAGACCTTCGCAAATAAACTGCCGCTCTTCTTCTTTTCAGGCGCCTTCTGCTCTTTTTGCTCCACCTCAAAAACCCTGGGAGCTTCCGGTTCTTCTATCCATTCCGGATCTTCTCTTATATCAGGCGCAAACAGCGGCTTGCGCACATCCGGCGCCTCACGTCCGGTCACAGAGACCGATTCCCCGCCGTGCCTGCTCTTGCGCACCCGTATCTCCACGATGATCGGACGCTCGATGTCGCCGCTCACGACCATGGCAACGCCCGGGGGCAGCCGCTTGATCTCAGCTTCTGCCTCAACGCTGATCCCTTCGAGCCCTTTCCTGATCGCCTGCAGGTCATTTGGATTAGTCACCTTCAGTATGATCTGGGTGTTGCACTGCGACAGAACATTCTTGTCGATACGTGCCGGTCGCTGCGAGATCACCATCATGCCGAGCCCAAACTTCCTGCCCTCTGATGCAATCGTCCGCAGTATGTCGGTGCTCACGGTCT
This sequence comes from Methanosarcinales archaeon, assembly GCA_012961645.1. Lineage (GTDB taxonomy): Archaea > Halobacteriota > Methanosarcinia > Methanosarcinales > Methanogasteraceae > Methanogaster_D. The sequence goes on from DTYY01000314.1 coordinate 1,141, forward strand.
TGGCAAATCCCTTCTCAGGGCAGTAGTTATGTGCCTCCTCAAGCACAAGCATCATCGGCGGCACCAAACCCATCTTTCTTGCCTCGAAGAGCTCTTCGCACAATCTTGCAACGATCATCGCCTGCATATCAGGAACAACGCCTTTCATATCGATGATCGAGCCTCTCCCCGGCTGAACAAGATCCTGAACCTTGGTCGGATGTTCAGAGAATATCTCTGCATCCCTTACCGATTCAAGAGCGCTCAAGACGCTCCACTTTGCATTGCTGCTGCTGTTGCCGACCTCAAAGATGATATCATCGATCGTGTAGCTGTTCTTCTCAGCCCGTATCTTCTGTATCGCTTCATAGACCACGCCCATCTGGGTGCCGGACTGGATGCCAAGAATCTTTGAGAGGTCGCCTGCTTTGAGATTGATCCCGCCAAGCCTGAATACGTTGTCTGCACCAGGATTGAGCACCCGGTCAACCGGCGTGTACACAGTCAGCAGGTCTGCATATCCAAGCGGCGACACATTAAATCGCTCGAAATCACCGTCCAGGGCAGGCTCTCTGAGCGAGGTGTATTCGCCGTGCGGATCGATGATCAGGAGCGGAATTCCCTGATCAAGGAGTTCCTCCATGATTACGCCCGCGGTGTATGACTTGCCGCTTCCTGTGCGTGCAAGGATGCTCACGTGCTACTGCACAAGGGTGTCGGCATCAAGATGCACAGGTATCTGCTGCCCCTCGAGAAGCCCGAGGTACACGTTGCCGTGTCTGAGCCCGAGTGTTGATACGATCAGTTCGGGATCTGCACGAAAAACCTTGTCTCCGGGGCTGAATGGGGTCTTTGGTATCCGCAGGACCCGGTTCTGCCGTGATCCGATGACCATCGCCTTCGCGATCACGCGATCGGCTCCTGCCCCGTCCCTTTTGTCCAGTGCACTATCGATGGTGACGTCCTCATTCGATCTTGTGATCGCAACCACCTGTGCGAGCGTCCAGTCGTCTGTTTCGTGCCAGATCTTGAGATACTCGCCCTGTTTTGTCGCAGGATCCGAAACCACGAATCTGAAATCTGCAAAACCGGTTTCTCCAAATATGGTACCGATCGAATCTATAGGCATCGGTGATACATCTTCTATTTTACGGTATAAAGGTTTGGCTTTGTGCTTTTTTCGCGTATCTGGATATCAGGAGCGTATGGTTGTAGGAGTGCACGGATGATGGTTGGGGCCTTGGGATTGTACATTTGGAGATTGGGGAAGTTGAGTGGCATAGAATTGGTTGCTGTTAGGGGGTGGCAAGGGTATGTTTATATTGATGCAGTGATAAATGTCTATGTATGAAATTGCAAGGATGGTTGATGTGAGATGCCACATAAACAGCCACTCAATAGACATGTTGCGAAACAGCTCCCACCACGAGAATCATACATCCACCTCTCCGTACAACCCCCCAATTCAACAGACCAACAGGAGGATAATTCCACAACCCACACGATATCAGCATAACTCTGCCATCCATGTATGTTCGTTTAAGCAACCCAGTTCCTCTATTACA
>DTYY01000315.1 GCA_012961645.1 Methanosarcinales archaeon
CCACAAAGTTTATATACTATCATATCCAATTGTCATATATGCGAGCGGGAAAATAACTTTTTTAACACATTCCCTCAATTCCCCCCTCCCCCCTTCCACCCTCCCTCCATGTACCCGCTCGCATATACTCTTCAACATGGAACAGGTCGGGCACCACCCTTCGCAATCTTTTTATAGAAGTACTATCAGTTGAATCATAGCAATTATGGAGGTTCAGAATGGCTGGACAGATAACTCAACCAGTAGTCATAATAGATCCAAGTAAGAAGCGTGTACAGAAGAGGGATGCGGTACACATGAACATCACCGCTGCAATGGCAGTGGCAAATACAGTAAAATCAACGTTTGGTCCAAGCGGCATGGATAAGATGCTGATCGATGCTACGGGAGATGTCGCAATCACCAATGATGGGGAGACCATTCTGCGCAAGATCGATGTTCAGCATCCAAGCGCAAAGACGATCGTTGCCGTGGCAAACACGCAGGAGAAGGAAGCCGGTGACGGCACGACCGCCGCTGTGATGTTTGCCGGAGAACTGCTGAAGAGAGCAGGCAACCTGATAGACCGGGGCGTCCACCCCACAACCATCGTCACCGGATACAAACTGGCAGAGGGCAAATCGCAGGAGATATTAAGCGAACTTGCAACCGATGTGACGCTGGATGATGCTGATCTCTTGCAGAGCATCGCATCGACCGCGATGGTCGGCAAGGTGCAGGAGGGCTCTGATCTGGCGCCACTCTGCGTGCAGGCGGTGCAGGCAATCGAGGACGGAACCGTCGATATCTTCAACGGCGTCAGGATCCAGAAGAGCATTGGAAAGGGCATCGAGGACACTGAACTGATAACAGGCGTGGTGATCGAAAAGTCTCGCGTGAACGATGCCATGCCAAAACGTGTCGAGAACGCACGCATTGCGCTGCTAACCTCCAATATCGAATATCGAAAATTCGGTAAAATGCCCGGCGGAAAAAGCAAGGAAAAAGTCAAAATAACTTCTTCTGACCAGTTGAAGAAACTTTTTGAGGGAGAAGAGGCTGCTATCAAATCTGACATCGATGGACTCTATAATATCGGTGCAAACGTCGTATTCACAACCAAGAGCATAACTGAGTCTTCCCAGGGATATCTCATCAAACGCGGGATGATCGGCGTCGCGCGGGTCAGGGATGCCGATTTAGAGGCGATTTCACGGGCAACCGGCGCAACCATACTCTCGAACATCGTGGACATCGAGGAGCGAGATCTTGGCACAGCCGGGCTTGTTGAGGAAAGGGGGCATGAGGATGAGGAACTGATCTATATAACGGACTGCAAGAACCCAAAGACGGTCTCCATTGTTGCGCATGGCGGAACCGAACACGTTGTAGACACTGTTGAAGGCGCGTTAAACGATGCGCTGCGGGTCGTGGCGGATGTTGTTGAGGATGGTGCGATTGCGGCTGGCGGCGGAGCATGCGAGATTGAGCTTTCACTGCGTCTCAGAGAGTATGCCGCAACCATCGGCGGCAAGGAGCAACTTGCGGTGAACGCGTTTGCCGATGCGCTGGAGACGATCCCATACACGCTTGCAGACAATGCCGGGCTTGACCCTGATGATATGTTGACCGCTCTAAAGGCAAGGCACATCGAAGGCAGCAGATCATCTGGCATCGATGTGTACAGCGGCGAGGTCGCTGACATGTACGGGCACGGAATCATCGAGCCCCTCCGCGTGAAAACTCAGTCCATGAAATCTGCCACCGATGCCGCAGTCATGATTCTCAAGGTCGATGATGTACTCGCAGCCGAGCGCAAAGAACTGACTCCGAAACCGGGTCAATCACCGCACGACTATGACTGGGTCTGATATTGATCGCACGGATGCCGAGGCTCATGAGATGATCGAAGGGGAGGGTGATGCCGAACTGCAGCAGCAATTGCAAGAGCTAAAAGAACGCCTCGAAGAGTGTGAAGATCGAGCAGACTCGAGTTTTGAACGATTACAGAGACTTCAAGCGGAGTTTGAGAATTACAAGAAGAGAATCGCGAAAGAAACGATGGAAACGATTGAATATGCAAACGAGGAGATCATTCTATCATTGCTCGAGGTGCTCGATAATTTTGAGCGTGCTATCGACTCTATACAGCAAGAAAATGATGTTGATGCCGTAAAAAAAGGTATAGAGATGATTTTTCAGCAGTTATGTAATTTGCTGGAAAGGGAGGATGTTATACCCATTGAAGCGGTTGGCAAGATCTTTGATCCATATCTGCATGAGACCATCGCCAAAGTGAAAAGTGATGTGGACAGCAACACCGTTGTGGAGGAACTGCAACGCGGTTACAAATACAAATCGAAGGTGATCAGACCGTGTATGGTCAGGGTGGCTGAGTAGACCAACGTGCCGGTCGCATCACCTGCACCTCTGGCGCGCATGGGTTTCGCTGTTGATAGCTTTGCACTCCATACGGTGGACAAATGACACTTATATCTGTGTAATTCGCTTATTTGTCCATCCGTGATCCGCTGTTTGACATGGGAAGCCCTGATCGTAGCTCAGTCCGTCCACAACACTTATATTGTAGATGTGCATTAGAAATGCTGACGTTGGTTTTCCATACGTGTTTAGAACCAACACAAACAACAAACATCCCATCGTATGGAATGGATTACAACCAACGTCATTATTTTATCTCTATCTGAATCGCAGAGTTGTTACGGAGTTGTCGAGATCGCTTCTAATCGCTTAGGTCAAAATGAGGGTGTCATGCGGATACTCAACTCGATGTATGGGCAGGCGTTTGGCGACATGCTTGGTGAGCCTCTCGAGGGTCTTACCCGCGAGCAGATCAAAGCACGATGGTGTACCGTCACAGGCTTCATCCGCCCACCATCGATCACCGATGACACGGTGATGACGCACCTTGTTGTGCGGTCGGTCTGCGAGGTTCGCAGGACAGATCGACGCCACATTGCAGGGGTGTTTCTCAAAAATCGTGCACTGATACCAAGGATGGGACCAACGACGGCGCACGCATTGTCATGTTTCGCAGAGGACCTGGGATTTACGCCGACAGCAGGCACAACCGATGGCGCAGCTATGCGTGCGCCTGCAATCGCGTGGCTGTTCCCTGAGGACAGGGTCATCCCTGAGACCATCGAAGCGTCGCTTGCAACACACGGTTCTGATATCGCGATCGCTGGCGCATGTGCGATCAGCAGCGCTGTTTCATCAGCGATCAACGGCTCGGGGATCGAGACGATCATAAAAGCCGGGATAGATGGCGCCGAATACGTGTCAAACGATCTTGCAGCCCAAATCAGGGAATCTGTCATGCTTGCATCGGAAAGAACGCTTGAAGACGCCATAGACCGCACCGGCTGCGGGATTGAGACTGTGGAAGCCGTGCCTGCTGTCTTTGCAGTCATCGCAAGAGATCACGACTTCAGGAGAGGTGTGATTGCGGCGGCGAATCTTGGCGGTGATGCCGACACCATCGCATCGATGGTTGGCGCAATCCTTGGCGGGATGGTGCCGGACAAGGACTCAATGCCCCGCGACTGGATCGATGCATGCCGGAATTCTGCAGATGATGTGGAAACAATGATCCAGGAGTCCTGGAGGTGCATCTCTGAGTTCAGGCTGATGAAACATGATCGCCGTATGCATCAAAAATCTACAACCCCTTCACTCACCGCCCCGTTCTTATGATACCCACGCACCGCCGCAACCCCGATATCTCCCTTTCCGGCAGCCACCACCAACGCATCAGCTGCTGCCATCGCAGCCTGAATCGTCGTGATATACGGAACACTAAAATCGACAGCCGCACGCCTGATCTCATAGCCATCGCGCCGCCCCTGTTTGCTCCTCGGAGTGTTTACGATCAGATCAACCTTACCAGCCCTGATCAGGTCAACGACGTTCGGGCTTCCCTCGCTCACTTTCTTAATCGGTATCGATGCAATGCCATGATCGCGCAGATACGTTACAGTCCCCTCGGTTCCGATGAGGTGCAGTCCTGTGCTGCGCATTTTTCTTGCGACATCCACGATTCGATCCTTATCCTCATCCCGGATCGAGAGGAAGACCGTGCCCTCCACCGGAAGCCGGTTCTCTGCAGCGAGCTGTGCCTTGTAGTATGCAGTTCCGAAGTCGTAGTCGGTGCCCATCACCTCGCCTGTGGATCTCATCTCAGGACCGAGCAGGGGATCTGCTCCTGGCAGTTTGTCAAAAGGCAGGAGAACCTCCTTTACCGAGACGCAGGCAGGTACCGGTTCATCCACGTATCCGAGTTCTTCAAGCGTTCTTCCGATTATGACCTTTGCAGCGATCTTTGCAAGCGGGATGCCCACGGCTTTTGAGACGAACGGGATTGTGCGGGACGACCTCGGGTTCGCCTCAAGCACGTACACGACACCGTCTTTTGCTGCGAGCTGGAGGTTGATTATGCCCCGCACAGAGAGTGCAAGCGCAATCCTCTTCACATAATCACGAACCGTGTCCACCACCGCATCATCGAGCGACTGCGGCGGAATCACGCAGGCTGAGTCACCTGAGTGGATGCCTGCCTCTTCGATGTGCTCCATGATTGCGCCGATCAGCACGTCTCTGCCATCTGAGACAGCATCAACATCGATCTCGACTGCACCTTCGAGGAAGTCGTCTATGAGAACAGGGTGAGCTGGCGACACCTTCTCAGCCTCTCTCATGTACCTGTCAAGATCATCAGAATCATAAACGATCTCCATCGCTCTCCCGCCAAGCACGTAGGAGGGGCGCACAAGCACCGGATAGCCGATCCGGTCTGCAACCGTATGTGCCTCATCCTTTGAGGTGACGTATCCTGCCTCTGGCTGCGGGATTCCGAGGTCAGCGAGCAGCAGGTTGAACCTTTTGCGGTCCTCTGCAAGGTCCATATCATCTGGCGATGTCCCGAGAATCCTTGTGCCGAGGTCGGGGCGGCGTGCAAGCTCCTTTGCAAGCGGGATTGCGAGATTGACCGAGGTCTGCCCCCCGAACTGTACGCATACGCCCCACGGGCGCTCGACTGCGATGATGTTCATCACGTCCTCAAGGGTCAGTGGTTCAAAGAACAGTTTATCGGAGGTATCAAAATCGGTAGAAACGGTTTCAGGATTGTTGTTGACGATTTGCGCCTCGATTCCTTCCTCTCGAAGCGATTTGACCGCATGGACTGTGCAGTAATCAAATTCGATCCCCTGCCCAATCCTGATCGGACCGGATCCGAGGATAAGTACCTTCTTATCTGATGAGGGGTTTGCTTCGCACTCATCTTCGTAGCATGAGTAATAATATGGCGTTTTTGCCGCAAACTCTGCGGCGCACGTGTCCACCATCTTGTAGACCGGCAGGATTCCATCATCAAGCCTCATGTCTGTGACATCCTCCCGCGTCATGCCACACAGTTCTGCGATCCGCTCGTCTGTTAAGCCCACCCGCTTTGCATCGCGGAGGTTTTCCAGATTCATCTCCGACTTAATGCTCTCCTTGATCTCGATGATCTTTTTGATCTTCTGCAAGAAGAAGGGGTCGATTGAGGTCAGTTCAGCGATCTCCTCGCTGGAAAAACCAGTGCAAAGCGCATGATACACCACGAACAGACGCTGGTCTGTGGGAGTTTTCAGGAGTTCTCTGACCCTTTCTGGTGACAGGTCTTCTATCCCGGCTCCGAAACTCATGCCGATGTCAAGCGAACGCACAGCCTTGAGGAGCGCCTCCTCGATGGTGCGCCCGATCGCCATCACCTCGCCAGTGCTCTTCATCGCAGTTGTGAGCGTGTTGTCTGCTGTCACGAACTTGTCAAAGGGCCATCTCGGGATCTTTGCCACCACATAGTCGATAGCCGGCTCAAACGAGGCCGGAGTTTCGCCTGTGACGTCATTTCTGATCTCATCGAGATTAAGCCCGATCGCGATCTTTGCAGCGACCCGTGCGATCGGATACCCTGTCGCCTTCGATGCAAGCGCTGATGACCTCGATACACGGGGGTTCACCTCAACAACCACGTATTTTCCGTCTTTTACCGCAAACTGGATGTTGCAGCCGCCCTCAATCCCGAGGAAGCGTATGATGTTTATCGCAGCACTCCGAAGCATCTGGTGCTCGTTATCAGAGAGCGTCTGGGATGGCGTAACAACGATCGACTCACCAGTGTGTATGCCCATCGGATCGAAGTTCTCCATGTTGCAGATCGTGATGCAGGTATCACCGG
>DTYY01000316.1 GCA_012961645.1 Methanosarcinales archaeon
GACTTCCATCCATATATAGCTATTGTCATAAGACTATATTATGGGTAGGATGGACAAAATTTTTGTGGGTTTACTTATAATCTGCCCGATGTTACCGATCATGATCCAGATGAGGTTGTTTTTGACCTTCTGAACGGTGCGCCAGGGGTTCTGATATCAGATCCGCTACGTGCGGCAGAAGTGATCACAAAGACCGCTCTTCTGATAAAACCAAAAAGAGACCATCTCAAGCATCTTCCCGAGACCGAAGAGGTTATAGAACTTGCAGAGACCTGTACCGAGTGTGGATGGTGCAATCGTACATGCCCAGGCAGCATGCCCATCCGCGAGGCAATGATCTCTGCAAAAGAAGGTGATCTTGACGGACTGGCAGACCTGTTTCACACATGCATCAATTGCGGAAAGTGTGAGTCCAGCTGCAACCGGGATCTCCCGATCTTAAGCATGATCGGAAGATCTGCGCAGGATGCCATATTCGGCGAGGTGTATACCATGCGAGCAGGAAGAGGGCCGGTGCTTGACACCGAGATCGAAGCCGGTGGTGAACTGGTCGTGCATGGCGAGGTTCCAGGGATCATCGCTCTGGTCGGATGCAGCAACTTCTCCAACGGGCACATGGATGTCGTCAGGATCGCTGAAGAGTTTACCAGCCGGGGCTACATCGTGGTTGCAACAGGATGTTCAGCGATGGCGATAGCGATGCACCGTGATTGCGACGGCACGACGCTCTATGAGAAGTGTCCTGGCTCCTTTGCTCCGGGCAGCCTTTTGAACATCGGCTCATGTGTTGCAAATTCGCATATAATCGGTGCCGCGATCAAGGTTGCCGCAATCTCTGCAGGAATGCCGCTTCGTGGAAATTTCGAGGAGATCGCTGATTATGTCCTGAACAGGGTCGGAGCATGCGGTGTTGCATGGGGCGCGATGAGCCAGAAAGCCGCATCCATTGGTACAGGGATCAACAGATGGGGTATTCCGGTGATCGTTGGTCCGCACGGATCAAAGTACAGAAGGGCATACCTGAGCAAGAAGGAACTGAGCGACTGGAAGCTATATGACAAAAGAACAGAGGAGATTGTATCAGGGGAGCCTGCACCAGAACATCTGATGTATCCTGCAGAGACTGTGGAGGAGGCGATCGTTGCGATCGCTAAGTTCTGCATCAGACCGAGTGACAACGCGAAAGGAAGGCAGTTGAAACTGCTGAACTATGCGGACCTGTATAAGAAGTACATGGGCACGCTTCCAGAGGATCTCAATCTCTTCGTCCGAAATGAAGAAGACATCCCCATCACGATGAGAGGTGAAATTATGGAATATCTGGAGAAGGTTGGCTGGAAGCCGAAGAAACCTGTTGCAGAACCAAGCAGACTTGGATTGGACGAAGACGCGTTCATCCGGAAGGAGATCGATCATCTGATCACGATGAAAGACGAGATCAGCAGATACCTGGAGACGGTTGGCTTGAGATCCGAGAAAATCTGTCGTAGAACCGAGATGGAAGATTTATATGGGCACTCAAATAACTGATCCCCGAGAAGATCTGTTTCATAACCAAAAGGCTCGAATCATCGAAGGAGGGTGTGATAATGGTAGCTAATCAGTATACCAATGTCCCGGTTCCGGGTTTAGGGAAGGCTGCAACGCCTGCAACAATCGCAATGCTGATAAAGAAATCCCGGCGCCCGGTACTTGTAGTCGGAAGCGATGCAACGCATCTTGACTGGATCAGAGACATATCAGGAGAGATAGATTTTACATCTGTCGCGACCGCAACGATTGCGGGTCCGATGCAGGAGCATGGCATCGTACCAGATCGGATCATGGGTGCCGCCGAGATCACGAATCTTCTGAGTACCCCGGAGTGGCAGGGCATCCGCGGCGAGGGGCAGCATGATCTCGCCATATACATGGGCGTCATAGATCAGCTCGAAGCCCAGATGTTGGCAACACTCAAGAACTTCGCGCCGCATGTCGCTACGGTCTCACTATCGCCTGAATACCAGCCGAATGCCGATCTATCGGTCTCGAACCTTGGTGATTCGGAGTTTGATGAGTTTCTGCTGGCAGTCGGGGATGCTCTCTCTGCCGAAACATTCCGGTACACGCATAAGGTCGATTCTATCAAATGCACAGAATGCGGCGACTGTGTCTTTGCGTGCGAGAAAGAGCACGGGAAATCCAGGATACGTCTCTCCGAAGCACGGGTTCCTCTGCTCTGCCTTCACTGCCTGCCAGATAAGGCAAAATGTGCCGCTGTATGTGGTGTGGGTGCGATAAAGGACAATTCCGGTATTCTGGTGGTTGATTACGAACTCTGCACTGGATGTGGTGCGTGCGAGGATGCGTGCCCTGCCAGGCACATCTTCGTCGGAGACGACGGCGTGGCGCATAAGTGCACGCTCTGTATGGATTCAGCACGTATCATCCCTGCATGTGTTGCCGCGTGCAAGGGTGGTGCAATGATATATGGAGTAGAGGAGAAGAAGAGAAATAAGCGGTAAGTAACCGCTTAAGTCGCTTTTTATCCACTCAAAACAGGGTCGCAAAAGAGGTTTATACGGGACCCCATGGCCCCTCTGGGGTTGCATTAATAAGTGACCCAGCCTGAGATAAACCCCCATGCAGCTAAAGATCAACCATGCGATTAAGTATCAGCCTGACACCCAGCGGGTGCTCGACTACGAGACAACGCTTTCCAATGTCGAAAACATCCTTCCTGATATCGGGGTGGCCGAACTTACCGATATCACAGACCTTGACCGGGTCGGGATTCCTGTGGTTGCAGCGACCAGACCGAGTGCAGGGTATGGTGCGATAAAAATATATTCTGGCAAGGGCGCAACTCCCATACATGCGCGGATCTCTGCGATAATGGAGTCTGTTGAGAGATGTTTTGCCGAAATACCTGAAGCAAATACCGACTTTAAAGGCAAACCAATTAACACGGATATAATCACCGATTCTTATGAAAATCTAAGGAGGGAAAATGCGATCGACCCTGAAACTCTGTTCCTGCCTGAACCGCTTCCTGAGAACACGAGGCTCGAATGGATGCAGGGATGGGATCTGATCAGTGAGAGCGAGGTTCTTGTACCCTCCAATGCGGTATACCACCCCTACGCCCGTGGAATATCCATATTTCGCAGCAATACCAACGGGCTTGCCTCTGGCAACACCATTGAGGAAGCCATCGTACACGGGTTGCTCGAGGTGATTGAGCGGGACGCCCTGAGCGTGACCGAATATTCGAGGAACACTGGCAGAGAGGTTCTTCTGCATGAGGACGATGGCGTGGTATACGATCTGAAGAAAAGGTTCGAGGAGGCTGGTATCTCTGTAAAATTGTGGCTTCTGCCCTCGATAACAGAGATATCGGTCGTGGTTGCTGTGCTTGACGATGTCAAAACCCGTGACCCGACGATGCTTGTGATGGGTGCAGGCGCACACCTCAAACCAGCCCACGCGGTCTATCGTGCGCTCACCGAGGCGGCGCAGTTCAGGCTGTCGCAGATATCGGGCGCGCGGGATGATGTGCAGAAGCGTACAGGGTTCGTCCATGAAGCCGGGTACGAGCGCATGAAACAGGTGAACAGATTCTGGTACGTGGACGGCGAGACCATCGAGCTTGCAAAAATTCCTGATCTTTCGTCAAACACACCTGCAAAGGATATCGAGGCGATCATAGAGAGACTCCGCGGCGCTGCTTTGCACGCAATCGTCGTTGACCTCTCCCAGCCATGGATTGATGTGCCTGTGGTCAGGACGATCATTCCGACCTTTGAACTGTACAGAGTGGACCGTGAGCGCCTCGGCAGCCGTGCAAGAGAGGCACGAAAGGAGCATAAGCAAGGTATGATGCGTGTGAAACGGGATACGGGGGGACGCAGGCGGTTGAAATTGCCATAACATCCTGGGTTTTCTGTTGCCCTCGCAAACTATCATTCGCCCACGATCTGCACGATCAGTTTGCGTTTCCTCGGGCGGTTGTCCAGATCGATGAATATGATCTGCTGCCATGTCCCGAGCATCATGCTGCCGCCGGCAAACGGCACAGACAAGCTCGGACCGAGCAGTGAAGCCCGCACATGTGAATGCCCATTACCATCCCCCCACTTCAGATTGTGCATGTATTCGATGCCCTGCGGCGCAATTCGATCAAGCATAGCCTTAAAATCCGAAACCAATCCGGATTCATACTCAATTGTTGTCACAGCGCCTGTGGCACCCGGTACAAATACCGTAACGATTCCATCAGTGATTTTTGACTTTGAAAGCGCATCTGAAACATCCTTTGTTACATCCACGATGTCTGCGTTTCCATCTGTTGAGAAATTCAGGTACTGAGTGCTGACCGCCATTTTTACTCACCAAGATTAGCCAGTTTCCAGCCAGCCGCACTGATTACGAGGGTGAAAGCAAGAAGTGAGATCACAGATCCGAGTGCCGCTATACCGGTGTGTTCAAATACGACGCACAGCAGGGTGAAGAGGAGCACCGAGCCGATCGATGCCATGATCTCGAAGGTTGATTTATTCATTGCAGTAGCATCGACAGGAGAGGTTAAAAAGATTCGTTCTGGTGCTCTGTTGCTGATGTAAGCATAAACATCTGCGGCAGATGGATCTCTGTTATTTCAAAAAATCCTGCTTATTATGCTTTTTGTGGATTAATACGCTCTATAATCGATAAAAATCAGAAAAAGATACGATTTAGCATATTTCAATGACCATGCGCGTTCCTGGGCATCTGCCGCTTAAAGGCATTTTCGGCAGAATTCTTGAGATACATCGGTCACAATATGAATAAACCCAGTGCCACCAGAATTATCCCTGTTATCAGCCTTATCTGAGCTCTTTTATCTTTCCTGAACTGATCCACTCTTTTAGGACTCAAACCCACAACGATGGCAATCCCGATTATCAGTATAGGCAGGATCACACCAAAATTATAAGCGAATAAAAATGTTATTCCAGCCAGTTTCTCTTCCTGCACGGCGATTAGATTTAATATCGTCAGGTAAATAGCACCCACGCACGGCGCTTTCACAAGCGAAAACAGTGCACCCAGACCCAGGGCAGAGAGATGACTATTCTTTCTGATCAGCCTTTCCATCGCACTCTTCGTCATTTCAGAACTTTCAAACAGCGATTTTGCCTTCGTTTTTATGTAAACGTAGTCGTAGATGTGCAGAATGCCCAGTGCTATGGTTATCACACCAAGAACGGGATTTAAAGAACGAAAATCGCCTGCAAATGATAAAAGTCCGATTCCGGTCAGGAGATACACCAGAAAGACCCCTGAAGAGAAGACAAAAATGAATTTTATGACCTCAGACTTTTTTCCTGTATTTGAAAGTATCATTGCCGCCATGAAAGCAACCACTGCAAAGAGACACGGGTTTGCCCCTGCTATCAATCCTGCCAGAAACACCGTAAATAACGTCAAGACTACCGCTATCTGGATTATTACCGTGTTTGAAACAGCCTTCTTTTCTATATCTGCACCGATGTATGTTATCTGAGCGCCTTCTATCCTGTGATTTCCAGAATGCGTTTTTGGATCCACCCGGGCGGCATAAGTTATGTTTTTCACCTCGCCTGGAGATAGTGTTCCATTCCATGTTGGTCTGCCTTCCTTCACCACTAAAAAATCCGGATACTGGTCGATCAAGAATACATCGGTCGTTATATTCTTCTTGTTGACTACAGAGATCTTTATCGTAACCTCCTCACCCGGATTTAACTTAACAGGGCTGATCTCCTTATGCACATCTATTTCAGGCTCATAAAGTGTTTTATTTATCGAACTTAAGAGAAGACTCTCCAATTTTGATAGATTGCCACGATAATCGCTGTACAGTATTATCTCTTTCTCCTGCACCACCATAGAAGGTATTTCAACGATCCCGTATCCATCCATCATCTCAATTCCGGTGGCTGTATTGGAATTGTATCTGCTGATGATTACCTGACCTTTTAACTGCCCATCGAGTCCTTCCAGTACTCCATCAGCCTCTTCGCAGTGCGAGCAATCCGGATCAAAGAAGAGGACTATGTTCACTGTTTCGTTTGCAGCACCCACATTAGGTGGTGCTACCAGAAATGCGGCGATGATTGCAACCGCAGCAATCTTCATGTACCCGTAGCCAGCCATGCACCTACTGCTCTATAACAACACTGTATGTTGCGTTTGCAACTGTAACGTTACCATAAACCACTGAAGTGTTGAAATGATATGCCCCCGGATCTATACCCGAGCAGGACGAGCATGCGGGTGTTTTGTACGTGAATGACACGTTATTCAGTCCATGGGTGAGGTTTGTGGTCGTCTCCTTGAAGAGCAGGTTCTTGCCCCGCTTGTTTCTGACTCCTGATACATTGATGTAGACATTATCCATGTCTGTTGAGGATTTGAGCACCACTGTGATGTTCATAATCTCATTTGAGTGATAAGTGTCATTGTCTGTAGTTACACGTTCAACCGCAATCGACTCGGTGATGGGCACGGATACGCATCCGGTAAGCAGCACCGCCAAGCAGATCAAAACTCCTGTGGATACCAGTCTTTTCATCTGTTTATTCTCTTTGTCTCCTGCCATACTTAATTTGCCTCTCTTGTTTATGCACCATAATGCTTATTCAGCTTTAGGATACCTTCTTCAACCAATCGTTTCCAGACCATTTTAAATATTCATTTATTTTTATATATTTTATATGTCCCATGAATGTCTGGAAAGGTGGTGGCACGTCCCTGAAAGAGATTGATGCAGGTTGAGCATCCCACAATACAATAATCGCCAGGTCTCGCAACTCCTTCTTCGCATAGTCCATGCATATTACGCATTTTACACAACTTTCAGGATCAATGGTGGGGAACCAATCGATCTTCTCTCTGGGATATCCGGTTAACCATGTCATATCAATACTTCTTTCTCTCGATCCTTTCTTTAAAGCTTTCTTTGCAGTATTGCCAGCGTCATCGTTGATCTTGATACGGTGTTGATTTATTGTTCAGATGCTTGAGATGTTTCACGATTGCAGAAAGCAATATTGCTGAAAGCCTGGAGCATTCTCTCGTTGTTTCCGATTTCTGTGGCATCTCTGCAGCCTTTGGCTCGATTGGCTCTCAAACTCATCCTCCACCACAACACCTGACACATACTCCACCCCCTCCAGCGGGAAGAGATGCGGTTGCTTTACCGACCCTTGCTCAGGTCTCGGCATATCCTGAAACATCTTTTCTGCCCAACCATTACATCTGAAGCGATGCCAAAGCCTAAAAGCCCTTTTCCAGATCTCAGTCCGTCTGGCAGACGAAAACCAAAAGAGTTTGCTGCGCCGGGAACATTTTCCTCTGTGCCCAAGTAGCCTCACAGCCACGGGTGAGCTTTCCAGACCGAATATCGATCTCACCTTCGCACCCATGCTCCGTATCTCGCAGGTTCTGTCCATGTTAAATCACCTCATTTCATGCGCGACAATTGTGTTGTGCCCGCATTCGCTACACTCGAACTGCAGTGTTGTATGCACAACCCCAAATCGTCTAACTATCGCATCGTTGATACGATCCCGTATCGTATCTGCTCTGCTGCATGCGATATCATCGACCATCACGTGTGCGCTCAAGCTGGGAATCTCGGGACTGATGCACCACAGATGAAGATCGTGAACCCCTGATACTCCTTCAACACTCGAGATCGTTCCTGCAACCTCATTTAAGCCCATACCAGCGGGAGTGCCCTCCATCAGGATATTCACTGATTCTCGGACCAGACCAAGCCCGCCGATAACAATGATTCCACAGATTACGACACTGATCACAGGATCTATGACATACCATCCGGTCCACCAGATCAGAACACCGCCTGTGATAACCCCGATCGATGCAAGTGCATCGCCAAGCACATGATAAAGTGCCGCCCGCACGTTTATATTGCTGCTGCCACCCTGCAGATAGTATGCTGAAAGGAGGTTTGCAGCAAGCCCTGCAAGCGCAATCACCACCATCTCAGGGCTTTTTATATGCCCGGGGTTCTGGATTCTATGGTATGCCTCAATGAGTATGAACGCAGATACTGCAAACAGCATGATTCCGTTTACGAGGGCTGCAAGAAACTCACTCCGGTAGTAACCATACGTTTTCGTGGGTGTTGCAGGCTTAAGCGAGATCCGCATCGCAAACCAGCTCAAAAGAAGCGCGAGAATGTCTGTGAATGCATGGGCGGCATCGCTCAGGAGAGCAAGACTGTTCGTCCACACACCACCAACCAATTCAACGATCAGAATGGCTGAGGTTATGCCGATCGCATATCTGAGCCCGGAACCGTGATTGTTGTGATTGTGATGTGTGGACATGATCAACCAATCTCACTTGCTCGATTGTACATATTTCGCTAAGCACCCCCAACCCACGGCAGAAGATAATACAGCCCAAAAGCAACAAGCAGCACACCAGCCGCCTTCTTGAACCAGATCCCGAGGTGCGCTGTCTTCTCTGCATACGTCTTCACTCCGACCGCGCCGCTTGCAATGAACGGTATCGGCGCCCCAAGCGCCATGCCATAAGCAAGCATCAGCACCAGACCGTGTGCAACATCTGCCTTAACCGCTACCATAGTGAGGAGCGCAATCAGAATCGGCGTGCTACATGGATAGATCGCAAGCCCGAAGATCACGCCAAGAATCAGTGCACCAAGGATCCCGTGCTTGACGAGCCTGTCCCTTGCCTCCCTGAGCATACTGTGTCCTGCCGTCATGTTGAGGTTGATCACATCGAGCATGAGAAGCCCGACTACTATCAGCACGGGTCCCATGATGATACCCGCCGCAAGCCCGGAGTATGCCTGCACCGTGCTGCTCGCGTGGATGCCGATTAATGCGGCAGAGACACCCATCGCAGCATAAGTGATCGATCTGCCAGCGATGAACGCAAGACCCGCAAGAAAACCCCGAATCCAGCCTGTTGAAACTTTGTCATCATCTTCCGCGCCCATGATGTATCCTATGATCAACAAATCAACGGTCAGTGCGCAAGGCTCGATCGAGACCACAAAGCCAGCCAGAAGCACAGATGCAAGACTAAGATCCATTCCGCAGCGCCTCATCGATCTTTTTTCGCATTTCCTCCACGAAACGATCATGATCATTGGTGTACATGAACGCATCCGGGTAGATCTCATGATTGATATATACCGATACGTATCTGACACCATACTCCGCAGCCAGCTTCCTGTCGGTCTCTGCATTCACCTCTCGGAACGTGATTGTCCCATTCGCCACCTCGCCACTGTAGTACGTATGCACAACCTCATCCAGCAACTGCCCTGTGACGATACAACTGGTGCACCGATGAGTTCCATGGAATAGGATAATCTCAACCTCTGGTTCGGTCTGGTTTTTATTGCTTTCAGAAGGTTCGGGTGTGGTTGTGATGGCAGAGTTGTTTTTAGCCGGCACCGCATCCTCTTCCATGACACATGCCATCGACATGCTTGAAAGCAACACAATCGCAATCAATAGTATATTTTTACTTGCATCTTTCATTTAAATCACTCTTAAAATATTCAGATTATTTCATATCCCGCCGATTGGAGTAACATCACAAGCGTCTCTCTCGCACACTTATACTTCGGCTCCGACAGATAGGGACAGTCATTCAGACTCTTCTCCTGATTCAAGACCATCACCGCAAGCGCCATGCATGTGCCTTCGCCACACTCCTTGCAGTTCGTCTTTGGCAGATAACTATAGAGATCGAGCGGTCCTACATTAACACGCTTCTTTGGTGTTGTCAGATCGATCTGATCTCGCTCTTCAAAGGTCTCATTGATCTTATCCTTTATCTCTCCAAGAATTGTATGTGCCTCGTTTTCGTCGGTTATCTGCGTCATTGCAATCTCATCAGTGGAGTGCAGTGTGATGAGAATCACCCCTCTTTTATACGTCAGAAAGCCGCTATTCTTTGAATACAGCGCATTTGGAATCCTCTGATCCAGATAAGGCAGTATCTCTCCAAGTTCCCTGTCAGCATTCGCAATTACTCTGATCTTCGTCGGATCTGCAACACACGGCATGGTTCGCTTGATCCGGATGCTCTCAACAAATTTCATGGTGTTATATCCTCTTTATCTCTGTAAAATTTCCTGTATTCCTCCATCAGCGCTTCTGCATACACATCGACTGCATCCGGTGGAATATAATTATAAAACGATACTAAATTCACAATTTCCTCCCCATCAACGTCATCAGGGCTTCTTTTGGAATTGTACAACTCTCCGAAGACCCGATCCAGCTTTGCAATGCCTATGGTGGCATCTCCGATCGCAACAAGCATCCGCTTCACATTCCGGGGAGCACAGCAACTATATTCGCCTACCATTGTATCACCTCATAAATAAATTTTTAATTGTTTCAGACATTTTGCACCTCATTTGTATGCTTTCACCTGAATACTGATGATCTTCCCTGCAAGTCTGTCGTCCATTCCATGCTCGCAAAAAAGGTGTTCGGCAACGATCGTAACATCTCGGAAACCCGCTTTCATAATCGTGTTCAGATATTCTTGCTTCTCCATGGCTCCTGCGATACATTCTGTCCACGCGTCTAAGCTCCGCCTGACATCCTCAGGGAGTTCTCCTTCGGTTACCAGGTCAGATATAAGAATCCTGCCATTCGGCTTCAAAACCCTGAATACTTCCCTGTAAGTGGCTAATTTATCCGGTGAGAGATTGACGACGCAATTGCTTATGACAACGTCAATAGAATCGTCCTCAACAGGTAAGTTCTCTATTTCGCCTGCCCTGAACTCAACATTTCCGTAGTTGCCAACCTTTGCGTTCTCTCTTGCTTTTTCAAGCATCTCAGTCGTCATGTCCACGCCAATAACCTTCCCGTTCTCACCGACTTTTTGGGCTGCAAGAAAAACATCCACGCCTCCGCCAGAAC
>DTYY01000317.1 GCA_012961645.1 Methanosarcinales archaeon
AAAGCGATGGAGGAAATAATATCGCATTTAATATAATTATATTAGGTATGAGAGGCGACCTCAACAACGACGGCAAGATCACCACTGCAGACGTATGTATAGCGCTCCAGATTGCAGCCGGTGGCTACCCGTTCGATCCGGCAACACTTGCCGCCGCGGACATAAACCACAACGGAGAGGTCACAGCCCTCGATGCGCTGATGATCATGCAGGCAGCAGCAGGTAACATCGAGTTATGATTCTGTGAGATTCTGCTGATGGTTCAGCAGAGAACCCGAGATATCGCAAAAAACAGCCGCAACATAAATTTAAGCAGGTGTCCGAAAGAATCAATCGTTCATGCTCAACATCAGAGACCTCTCATCAGATTTCGAAGACCGGAAATCAGCGATCATAACCTATGAACGCGAGACCTCAGGCGAACTCGCCTGGTACAGAAAAGCGCTCCCGAATCTGGACAGCGCGGACGTATCCTTGAACAGCACTCTTCCGCAGTACAGCGGTGCAAAGCTCTTCGAGTCAGGAGCTGTCATCAGACGCTTCAATCCAGCCACATCATGGAAGAATCGAGAGGATGCGATCAGCTGGATGGACGGCTTGCTCTCAGGCGTCACCGTCGGATCGGCGGATGGCAGCCAGATATATCCTGACAAGAACTACGGTCTCCCGATCGCAGCCGTGCAGATCGGCAGCGTATACAACAGGCATACAACAGACCATGAGTACGCACAGGAGACAAGCGCAAGCCTGATCACCCCTGACGAGTTCGCGGACGCTGGGGTCTATGCATACGGAAAGGAGTTTGTCGATGCCAGACGCTTTGCTCTCGAGTGCGACGCCTTGATCGACCTGATGCACGCGTTTGACCAGATCTACCTGCTGCTCGACGGAACCCTGATATTATCGCACATCAATGTGCTTGGCAAGAATCTGCGAGATATTCACCTCGATGCGCTGATGAGGTTGCTCGACGCCTCGAACGAAACCAGAAATCCTGTGATCGGGTATGTGGATGTGAGCGTGCAGAGGGACGTCGTGACCCTGATGCGCCATATTTACCGCATGAAAGAGACGAAGAAGCTCTTTGATCCAGTGCTGTTCGCAGATGAGCTGAACTGGGGTGATCGGACAAAGGCATTCATCTGTAACCGGGACGACCGTCGTGGAACCGACAGTCCGTCAGTGCTCGATACGTATACAAGGTACCGGGACAGTATCGCTTTCTTTTACATGCGAATGGGCGATCTGCCGAGCCGGATCGAGTTTCCGGTCTGGGCAGCAGGTGAGATCGACCGCATCGCAGATATCGTCCGTGCAGAAACGATCCTGCGTGGCAGTTATCCTGATATCCTGATGATCGCGCACAGAAATGCAGTGGTCACGACAAAAGAGCATGAGGTCTTCTACAGGATGCTGAGTCGGTTCTGCAGAGAGCATGGAATCGCCCTGCACACCGGGGCAAAGCAGGGATATAAGGTGCAAGAGAGCCGATGAATGGGATTTTAGCCACCATAAAATAAAAATCGCTCGTTCATACGCACCTCTCCAGCGCATCGATCATATCACTGAATGTGAACCTCTCTGGTGTGACACGCACCTTCACACCATAATTTTGCAGCGTCTCGGCTGTCGGGGGTCCGATCGCAGCAACGATTCGCTCATTCAGCATATCAACGATCCTGGATTCACTATCCATTTTGCGTGCGACCTTCATGAAGTTGTGAACGGTCATCGCGCTTGTGAATGCGAACGCATCGATCCTGCCTGCAAGCACGTCCTTGATCAGCCGCTGCTGCCTGCCGTCATCCGGAAGCACCAGTCTGTACACCACGGTCTCATGCACCTCGAAAGCACCGCGCCCCGAAAGTGCCGTGATCAGTGCAGGATCGCCATGCGCACTCCGCACCACCTCGATGACCCAGGGGACATCACCAACGATCTCAGCGAGCATCTCTGCGATCCCTTCCGAACTGAAGGAATCAGGCATCATGTTGACATCGATGTTCTGCTTTTCAAGTGCTTTCTTCGTCTTCGACCCGATGGCAACGACGCACATCTCGTTTAACGCACTGATAAATCCTGAAACGTCTGCGATCTTCTGCAGCGTGAACGCTATGCCGTTTGCGCTGGTGAATATCACGATGTCCGATTCGTGCGCAAGCACGCGCTCCACAAACCCGTCGAAACGGTCGTCGTGACAACTCTCAAGCTCGATCATCGGCGCTGCGACTACATCGAACCCGCGCGAACGCGCAAGTTCGATCGAGGAATCGAGATGCATGTCAGGGCGCATGATTGCAACGACCGGTCTGTTCATGGTGGTGGTTTTGGACTGGCTGGTAAAATGCCTTGTGGTTTTCGGGACTCTGGTTGTGTAAAAGGAGGATATTGCCACCACCGCATCACCTCCCATTTCACCCCATCACAACCTCTCCAGGACGCGTGCTCCTCCGGGCAGCCATCATCACACCGACGTTGATGCTTGTGTTGATGCCGGTATGCACGCAATCACCCATGATCACGCCAAGCTTCCTCCTGCCGGTGTCGATTGACCCGCCCTCCATCACCACGCGGATATTTCTTCCATCGTGCCGCAGATTTGCAACCTTTGTTCCGGCGCCAAAGTTGCAGCCATATCCTATGACGCTGTCTCCGAGATAGCTGAGGTGCCCGACATGTGTCTTCTCCATTATAATGCTGTTTTTGATCTCAACTGCGTTTCCTATGCGGACATCATCTCCAACAGACGTGCCAGGTCTGATATAGCAGTTCGGACCGATATCACAACCGTTTCCAATGATAGCAGGACCTGTGATATATGAGCCATTGCGGATTATGGTGTCATCCCCGACCACAACCTCACCTTTCAATGTGGCGTAGGGTTCGATCTCGCCTGAAATCTCTGTCCTGATACCTGATAGCAGAAATTCGTTTGCATCCAACAGATTCCATGGCATCCCGATGTCGATCCATGTATCAAGCATCAAATAGCCGACATCGACGTTGTCTGATGCCAGCCGCATTATAGAGTCGGTTATCTCGTATTCGCCGCGCTCTGATCTCTCTGTCGCTTTGATACCCTCGAAGATGAGATCCGAAAAGAGATAGATCCCTGCATTCACCAGATTACTGGTGGCACGCATCGGTTTTTCTATTATTTCAGCGATCCTTTCGCCTGACGTCTTTACCACACCATATTTACCAGGATCTTTCATCATCTTCAGTGCCATCAGAACTTCCCCGTCCCGTTTCATCAGAGAACGAATGTCAGATGATCTGACAAGCGCGTCTCCGTTCATGACGATGAATCTATCATCTACAAGATCCTGAACCGTTCCTATCGCGTGTGCGGTGCCAAGTTGCTGTTTCTGCTCCACATAATCGATATGGATGCCCAAGTGTCCACCATCGCCGAAATAATCCCTGACCACGCCGTTTCGGTATCCGACCACGCATATAAAATCGTTAACCCCTCCATCCCTTGCGGATTTGATGATATGCTCAAGGATCGGTCTGTTTGCAACAGGAAGCATCGCCTTTGGGCGTGTTGCTGTCAGCGGGCGCATTCTCGTGCCCTCGCCAGCCGCAAGGATCACTGCCTTCATTTAGAGCCTCTTTATTATTTTCTCTATTTGCAGATACAACCTCTCGACCTCAACCCTTGTTTCGCCCTCGACTGTAATCCTGATCAGAGGTTCGGTGCCTGATGGTCTTACAAGCGCCCATGCATCATCAAGCGCGAGTCTGACACCATCGAGTGTACTAAAACCTGCAAACTCAAAATTGGTGCGCATTTCTTCTTCGATCCGGCTCATACTGCTCATACCGCCGCGATTGGGCAGTGTTCCACGTTTCATCTCGTACTCAGGTAGCGTCGAGATCTGATCGCTGAACCGTCCCTCTTCCTGGCTGACCATCTCGACGAGTCTGGCCGCGGCATAGATGCCGTCCGGACAGTAGGAGATTTTTGGAAATATCCATGTTCCGCTCGCCTCGCCGCCAAAATCAGCCCCGATTCTCTTCATCGCCTCTGCAACATACACATCCCCGACACGGGTTCTTGTTATCGTAACGCCGGGCAGCACCGCATCGATGAGCATGGATGTGTCCACAGGCACGACCATCGATCGCCCTGCCTCACGCATCCCGAAGAACGCAAGTAGCTTGTCGTTGCTCACGAACCGCCCGGTGTCATCGACCGCAACCATCCGGTCTGCATCGCCGTCGTGCGCAATCCCGATGTTTGCATGTACATCCCGCACGACCGACCGCAGGACCGCGAGACCTTCTTCCTTTGGCTCAGAGCCTCGACCCGGAAAAAACCCGTCGGGCTGGCTATTTAACGTGATCACGTCGCAGCCCAGCTCCCTGAGCAGATATGGCGTTGTCAGGGAGGCTGCACCGCACCCAGAGTCCACCACCACCAACATCTGCTTCTCGATATTGATACCGGAGAGAATCATCGATATATGGTCAGAAACAGCGTTTTTGTCTGTTCTGACCGGATGGATTCCGTGCCATGGCTTCAGCCTTAAATCGGAGTCGGCGAGCGATCTTTCGATCGTTTCCTGCTGCCCAGAATCAAACGCCATCCCGTCCGGGTTGAAGAGCTTGACTCCGGCGTATTCTGGCGGATTGTGCGATGCCGTAATCATGACGCCGCAGTCGCGATTTCTGCCTGCGTAAGCAAGCGTCGGTGTTGCAACCATACCCACACGCGTGACCTGACACCCCACCGAGAGCAGCCCTGCGACCATCGCGCACTCGATCATCTCTGATGATGTTCTTGGGTCTCTACCCACCACCACATCATGGTATTCAGAGCCCACTGCCCGTCCGATGCACAATGCTGATTCAGAGGTGATCTCGGTGTTTACGATTCCGCGTATCCCGCTCGACCCGAATTTCATGATATCACTCAACCGTAACGCTCTTTGCAAGGTTTCTCGGCTTGTCGATCTCGCATCTTCGGTGGTATGCGACATAGTATGCGAATAACTGAAGCACGACAGACGAGAGTATCGGTGCGATCCATGGACCGGCGTCGGGCACACGGAGCAGATGATCCACATATTTAT
>DTYY01000318.1 GCA_012961645.1 Methanosarcinales archaeon
AAAGAGATTTTCGAAAGAGTGCTCCATTCTATCACTAGAAAATTCGACAGTGCCATTTAGATATACGACCCCGTCTGTACCAACCGCAGTGAGCATTCTCACCTTATGTGGGGTCAGTCAGGTAACATCGATCGTGCATACCCGCAATTATAGCAACTGCAATATTCTTGACTGATGGAAAAAATGAGCGTGAAATGGGGCTTGATTTCCTTATTCACTTCTTCTGCTTTCTGTGGTAGAATGCAACGAGTCCGAGAATTGCAACAATCGGGATGGTTATTGTGGCGAATTCAGGGATTGGTACATAAAGAGTCACAAAAACACGCGCGCATTTAACCCCATCCCCAGGTATCGCACCGTCTCCAGCCTTGTATAGCCCGACCGTCCATTCACCTTCGATGGGGGATGCGCCAGAAGACATCACGTTAAACTCTTCCGAATGTGCGTCTCCACTGTCGGGGTTCCATGGGTCACATGCCGTGTAATATGCATCACCGGGAACGCCCACCTCCGCGGGAGTGTTCCCTGGTGGATAATACCGGATTTGATACCAATGGTCAGACTTGCAATCCGTTGCGGTAACTCTGATGTTTGGGTTATCCCAAATAGCGTTTAGATTTTCATCAGGCTCTGCCATTACGCACGACATAGACAACACGACAAATAGCGTCGGCACTGCTATCATCATCCCGGCTTTTCGGTATATGTTCATTTTCATCATCTCGTATCGATTTTAGCACGAATGCGCGTGTCATCCATATTCACCACCACACTTAAAGATATCGGTCAATCAATCATCTGATTAACTAAATATATGCTCAAATAACAGAACAGAATACCCATCACAGAAGCGAACAATCCGGACTCACCCGATCTACCCCTCGACCCTGACCAGTCTTCCTTCCTGATACGACCGTATCGCTGCAAGCGCGGTCTTCAGCACATATCTGCCATCGTCCTCGAATATCCGGTTCCTCTGATTTACGACCGTCCCGATGAAGTACTCGAGTTCATTCACAAGAGGCTCCTTCTCCTCAATCTTTGCTGATCCGATCCAGTCGCCATCATGCAGTTCCAGGGTCTGGGCGATGTAATCGAGATATGCAACCCCATCCGTGCCGACAGCCGTGAGCATTCTCACCTTGTGCGGGGTCAGCCAGTTCACATCGATCATGCCTGCACGACCCCTGCCAAACTGCATGAGGATGCCTGCATGGTTCTCATGAATTTCTGGCAAGCCGTTGCCCGCGATGGCATAGACGCTCTCAGCCTTCTCATTGTAGAGATACGAGATGGTGTCGATGTCGTGCACGCCGAGATCCATGATGATCCCGACATCCCGGATGCGAGGATTGTGCGGACCAACCCTCCGTGCGCTTATGGAGACGATATCACCAAGCATCCCTGAATCGATGATCTCTTTGAGCCTGGTGACAGCCGGGTTGAACCGTTCGATGTGCCCGACCATCAGCCGCACGCCCGCGTCCTTTGCAGCAGATATCATCTCATCTGCATCCTCAAGCGTGCTTGCAATCGGTTTCTCGACAAGAAGATGCACACCTGCCGATATAACGTCCATCGCAACGTTTCTGTGCAGCGTTGTCGGCACAGCGACGCTCACCAGATCGAGATCGCACGAAAGGAGCTTTCTGTAATCGTTGAATACCTGTGTGTCATACATCGTCGCGATCTCTTCTGCACGACCCTGGTCAATGTCTGATACGCCGATCAGTTCCACACCATCCATCTCATGATACACGCGGGCGTGATGCTGCCCCATCGCGCCAACGCCGATCACTCCAGCCTTCATGATTTCACCTCAACACGTTTTTCAAAATATTCCTTTATTATTTTTATAATATAATCCAGATCGTCCCCTGAGACCGCCGGATGGACCGGGAGCGAGAGAACTTCCTCTGCG
Organism: Methanosarcinales archaeon; assembly: GCA_012961645.1. Taxonomy (GTDB): domain Archaea; phylum Halobacteriota; class Methanosarcinia; order Methanosarcinales; family Methanogasteraceae; genus Methanogaster_D. The sequence continues at coordinate 1,922 of DTYY01000318.1, forward strand.
AACCTTTCAGATACCGGCAGACTCTCATCGAACCCGAGTTTCTGATATAGCGGCTGCCTGTGAATCGGTATCGGATAGTATATCCCGGTTCCAATCCCTTTCTCGCCAAGATATGTAACCAGATCGTCCCTTGCGCCATCCCTGCCCACTTCAGCACCCGCAACCCGCACTGTGTACTGATGAAATACGTGACCTGGAGTATCACCCGGCGTCGTTAGCCCACTGACACCTTTCAGTTTCCCTGTGAGATACTCTGCGTTCTTTCTTCTTGCGGAGTTGAACCTTTCGAGTTTTTTTAGCTGCACCATACCAATCGCTGCGCCCATATCAGTCATCCTCAGATTGAATCCAAGAATTTCATGAACATACCGCATGCTTGAGCCGTGATCCCTGAGCATCCCCGCCTGCTTCGCAATCTCTGGGTCGTCGGTCGTAATCATCCCGCCCTCACCAGTTGTCATGTTCTTTGTTGGATAGAAACTGAAGACGCCGGTTCCAAACGAACCGACCTTCCTGCCATCGTACGTTGCGCCGTGCGCCTGGCATGCATCCTCGATCATGATCAGGTGGTGATCCTCTGCAATCTCTTGGATCGCTTTCATCTCGGCAGGGCAGCCGTACAGGTGAACAGGGAGCACTGCCTTTGTTTTCGGCGTTATCGCCTGCAGAATCTCTCCGGGATCGATGTTGTAATCCTTGCCGATGTCTGCAAAGACCGGTCTTGCTCCGGTGAAGAGCACCGCGTTTGCTGTTGCGATGA
>DTYY01000319.1 GCA_012961645.1 Methanosarcinales archaeon
CCCAGAGTTAAAAAGCTTTTGGGTGGGGGTATCCTATTCTATCACTGGAAAATTCGATTGTGCCCTTCACAACAAAGAACTTCTGTCTGATCTCCTCATCGGCGGCAAGCCTGTTGAGTTCGGTTGACTTGCCGCATCCCCTGTGACCGGAAAAGAAGTATTTGGGCGGCTGCCTGTGGGTACGCAGAAGAGCCCTGATCAATCGATTCAGAGGTTTGCCTCTGCGTTCCACATGAAACGGACAGCCTGCAGGCAGTGGATAGAATGGGTCGAAATTACTCCATGCAAAATCGAGATCCTCGGCAACAACGAACTCCTCTGACATACTTATCGATTATAAGTTATATCTCATGTAAACGTTTCGTTGCGAAAAGGTACGATTTCCAGATACGCAAGATCAGAATTCCTTCCTCGTCTCTCCGCATCTTCTGCACTTGTATACCGTGTACTTCTTATGCTCTTTTAAGAGTTCAAACTCGTGGTCACACTCAGGTACCGGCTCTGTTACGGCTGTTTCCCCCGCCTCCATCGACTCCCTGACTCGTGAATCGGCATCCTTCTGCCACTCACGAAAATCATCCAGACGTCTGTATGAATCACACAGCAGCAGGAACCGCTGGGTATCGATTATCTGGATCAATGCATTGATGATGCCAGAATCCAGTTTCAATTCCAGCTCCGACCAAGGTTCAGGTTCATCGCAGACGGCAACAGTGCAATCGCCATTCCTGACCAGTGTACCGCCCACTTCGTCACAACCAATTAAAAAGGATACTCCGGTCGAGAGCGAGTCTCCATCCCCTTTCAGGAATTCTTTCAACTCACTTAAGATATCGACCGTGGTGGAGTCAAGAATCAACTCCATAAAATCATTTGCGATACGGATTGAACCGGTATCAGAGTCAGAACGCATATTCGTAATCGCGAACTCGTCAACCGATTCCTCCTGATCCAGACGGTATCTGATATCAGTGTACACCAAAGGGAGATTGTATATATCACAATCATCTGTCTGGCATACCTCGCAATCAAATGCATCGCCTGGTTCGCATTCGAAACAGAATGTGTCGCGAGCCTCATAACCGCCTGAGATCAGACAAACCTCCTCGCCATGATCATAATTCCTGCAGATACGGCAGCATCCGTAGATTGTCCAGTCTTCTGATTGGATCACCTGATCAGTTTCCAGACGCGTGATGGAGTGCTCGGCTTCGGTGGATATGTGGATAAAGTCGCCTGAATCGTTCCTGTACTCCTCCGCGATGGCTCTCAGGCGTGGTATGATCTCCGGATTGCGCTGATCCTGGAAACAGCCGCAAAGATGCTCAAGATTCAACAGATACTCATCATCCCCCTCGAATCTGTCAAGAAGTTCCACCATAAAGTAAAACGACCGTTGATCCTGTATCATCGAGAGTGCGTCGATCGCATAGATCGTGCCGATTTTGTGACCGTATTCATCGATCTCAGGGTTGTCCAGCCGGTCGTTGATTCTATCGATCAGCGGCTGAACAGCCGGGGTGCCGATCTTCACCAGCGCCTCTGATGCACATTCACACAGACCCTCCGAATCGGTCTCGAGAGCATCGATCAACGCGGGAACAGCGGAGGAGATGCCGATCTCGCCAAGCACATCCGCTGCGATGATGCTGCCACACGAGTCCGGATCGTACAGATAATCAGTCAGAGGTTCGACAATCGTCGTGCCAAGTTCTATCAGGCGTTCTTTGACAGAAGAAAGCCTTTTCTCTATACTCCCTCCCGATTCCGTATCGAGGAGCCTCTCAATTCTCTCCTGCATATCATCGAGCCCATCGAGCTCATCACAGAGATTGTCCAGCGCATAGAGCGCTTTGTCCAGAGCCTCATCATACATTTCAGTGGTCTGCATAACCTCTCATCCTTTCGCCATCCTCGCGATGCGGTCGAAGAACCGGATCTCGGTATCTCTCGGTCCTGGATGCGCCTCAGGATGGTACTGGGTGCACACGATATCAAAGTTGGAATGCTCGATCCCCTCGATCGTGCCGTCGTTCGTATTGATCTCTGTGATCGCAATACCGGTTCCCTCAATCGAGTCCTTATCCACGGAAAAACCATGATTCTGAGATGTGATATAGACCTTTCCATTCTGCAGGTCTTTCACGGGCTGGTTTGCTCCGCGGTGCCCGAACTTGAGTTTGTAGGTCTCGCACCCGAGTGCAAGCGCAATGACCTGCTGCCCGAGACAGATGCCTGCTATTGGCAGTGTGCCGGCAAGCTCTGAAACCACTTTGATTGCGTTTTTAGCCTGCTCTGGATCGCCTGGTCCGTTTGAGAGGAAGAGGATGTCGGGATTCATGGACATGACCTCTGAGACGGCCGCGGTAGCCGGAAGTACAGAGATGTCGAAGTTCCTGCGCTTCAGACTTTCCAAGATGTTCTGTTTGATTCCGAGATCGATGACTGCTATTCTTTTTCCGTTGCCCTTGATGTGATATGGTCTTTTACATGTCACCTGCGAGATCAGATCGACCTCTGAGATATCTGGCTGCCCTCGTGCGAGTTCGACTGCATATCCACCATCGATATCGCTGCCGTCTGTGATCAGCGCAGCGCGAAGCGTACCATGTTCCCTTGTCTTGATCGTGAGATACCTGGTATCGATTCCGGAGATGCCGGGCTTGCCCTCGCTCTGCAAAAATTCGTGGATGCTCTCTTTATGCAGATGGTGCGACGGGTGATCGCAGGCTTCCCGCACAACAAGCCCCTCAGCCTTCATGCCTTCTGACTGGAATGCGTCAGGGTTTACTCCGTAATTGCCTATGAGCGAGTACGCAAACATCAGGATCTGACCCTTATATGATGGGTCGGTAAGCGCCTCCTCATATCCTGTGAACTGCGTGGTGAAGACCAGTTCTCCAGAGACCTCGCACTCACATCCAAAACCAGTGCCACGCAGAATCGTCCCGTCCTCAAGTCCGATCATCGCGTTCATGGTTTTTGGTATGGGGTTTTGGGTTGATATAGCTTGTGGGTTTGGATGCATCCGGCAGGAGTGGTGAGAACCCGGGACAAGATTCTGATCATCAGGTCAGGTCCAATCGTCATTCTGGTGAACTCAAACCCTACAACCACCATGGCATACCCGGGGGATGGCTGATATCATCTACATCGAACATCTCATCGGCTCTTCGCAGAGCAGGCGTACTCAAAAAACACGGAATCAGCGGCACGAATATCCGGATCGTCAGCACTCGCCTCTTTAGCCTATCAGGCATCTTCTCCGGATTATCAGCCGCAGGCAGAACAGTGGGCTGTCCCGTATCCCGAAGCACACGAAGCCCCTCCTCGCTTACCATAAACTCCACGAACTCAGCGACAAGTTTAGGGTGTGGTGCGTTCTTCGGGATTGTCATTGCATAAAAGATCGGTTTTCCCACCCTATCGGTTCCAACAGAGGTGAAACGCCGAAATCCAAGCCTGATCACGACCTCTTCGTAAGAATCCTCATGTTCTGGTGAGCCCAGGTCGATCTCTGCTGGCAACTCCAGATACCGCAGTCCGTGCTGCTCTGCCATACTCTTGTACATGAATGCATAATCGATCTCGCCGAGATCAAGCAGTGCCAGGAGCTGCACGCTTCCGCCCCTGATAACGATCTTTTCGGTACGTGGCTCAAGTATCTCGGGCACAAAAACGACTGAGACACTCCCCACCCGCTCAACAGAGACCCCGGGGTCGAAGTTGCACGCGATGAGGTCATCAAAGATCGCCTGGTTATCGTAGTACACTTCGGCAAGCTGCGCAACCATCATGGTCCGGTATCCGCACGCATCAAGCATCGGGTTTGAGAGTCCGACCGTAACGCCCGGACGCTGGAGAATCCGATACCAGTTCGATTCATTGATCACACCAGCGTACCTGCTTTCTTCCGTGTACGCGATCGTCATCCGGTTCGTCGCAAACCGCATATACCAGTCCGCATAATCAGGATACATCATATCAGGAATCAGGGTCTCGTCTGCAACAACGACCACATCCACGTGGTCGTGCAGGTCGGTCACATGCCTGATCGCCTGGATGCTCCCGTGCCCTTCCATCTGCAGATCCACGCCAGGATGCTGGCTTTCGAATCGCTTCTCAATCTCTGCAAACGGGACAACCAGGCTTCCTGCGTAGACGACCTTCAATTTCGTTTTCTCCTGCTCTTGAAGTAGATGCGCAGCCATAACAATCACAGCAGCAAGCACCACGAGAACCAGAATCTGTGTCGCTTTCATTTATTGATTTCTATCCTGTCCACCCACTGGACCCAGTAATGCCCTTCGGTCAACAGTTCGCAATCACCAACGATTGCGACCCTTAGCGGCCCGCCAGTATCCTTTGAAAGGAGAGATCCGTCCTGCTCGTACATCAGTATCATCTCCAGTTCCTGATGCGAAATCTCCCTCATCGTCGCAGGGTCGTAAGCGATGAAACCGCCCCTGACCTGATCGCGGGTGAAGACCATCAGGTATCCGTCATGCGCAGAAATCCAGACAGTGTCAGTTGCGTTGATTCCGCCAACAAGGTCGCACAGATCTTCCAGGGGAACTCCTCTGCATTTGAACGGACCGTTTACGATGCCAATGGTCGTGAAAAATCCGCCGCGCCCCTCGCAGGATGGCATTGCCCTGATTTCGCCAAGCGAGAGCACCTTCTCACAATCACCGATCAACGTCAGGTTGCAATCGATCATCCCATCCTCGACTCCGGATGGATGCAGACATGCAGTTGCAGCGATTGCAATGATGCATATCACGAGACCTGCAAGTTTCATCGTCGGCTCCGTGCAATGCAGCCAGCCAGCAGCAATCCCGAGATTGTGGATGCAGCCACGAGACCGGGTGCCGAACCCGATTCCGGCACGGGTGTAGCTGCGGGCGTGGGCGCAGACGCTGGCATTGACTTTGCCGGACCGCCACGAGCGCCGGTGTACCCGCCCGCATATATCCCGATCTCATCGACCCATTTCACAGAGAGCCCGCTTGTTGATGGACTGAGGTCTCCGAAGAAGTGCTGACTCTTCTCGGGCAGGCATTCGTGCATGTCCCAGTTCCCGAAGACGTGATCGTCAGCAAAGAAGACGATGCATAATCCCGCGAAATAGTCGGGCGGATATCCGGTCTCGCCGTCATACCAGCATAAAACGATCGGTCCCTGCCTCTGTTGCGGTGAATAGACGTTTTTGTAGCAAAATTCCATAGAGTAGCCGTCTATTGCATGGATCATGACATCATCGCCCGGCAAGGCGCCGCCAACGAGGTCGCAGAGGTCTCTGATATCGGTTCCTTTCACGGCACCCTTGTCCTTGAAGTTTGCAGTTTCATTCCGGTCCCATTTATCGCCCTCGAAGACCGGTCCCTGATGGTAGTAATGCGTGATTCCGTCTCCATGGACCGGTAGATTCGCTTCCATCCAAGCTTGTGTTACGGTTGTCTCGTTCAGGACAGAGCCGTCCTCTGCGTACAGCACCAGATGAACCGATGTCGTAGGTTCGGCTGCGTGGGACGTTGCACAGAGAAGCATCTGGAGCAGGAAGAGCAGAAACCACTTTTGGTCATGTCTGGAAAGTCTGACGTGGTTTTTGGGCATATCTGTGATCTGATTCTTCATTTCTCCGACCGACCAGTTCATATTTTGTTCATCGACAGACCATCCGTCAGATGCGTTTCGCATCTTTACACCACTACATCTTCTCCATGATCTCAAGAAATTCCTTGTCCTCTTCGAGAATTTCATCGATCTCTTTTAATGCCAGTTCTCTGGGTACTTTTACCGTTCTTATGGTTCCATCTTCAGATAATGCAAATCTATCAAAGGTTTCCATCTTCAAGCCTCCCGTATATCCATTCGATCAGTTCCGGATATGAAATCTCGCTATTGGCTATTTTAAGCGACATATAGACCAGTCCACTCAGTGGAGTGTCGAGTTTGAAATTGTTTTGCTTCAGGAATAATTTCATGGTTTCTGTGGCGGTTCTTTTGTTTCCATCGATGAATGGGTGGCTCTGAATGAGTTCGTACCAGAAGATCGCAGATATGGTTGCAATCCGTCGTTTATAGTCTTTCTTTTGGGTTTTTGACTCTATCTTTGCTATGAGAAAATATATTGAGCCTGGATTCAAAGTTGTGCTGCCAAGTTTTCTGTTTATGGCAACTATGTCATCTGAAGATGGTATTATGATTTCAGTCATGGTTCTCCTTTTATTTCTTGAAATCTATCTTTTAGGTCTGGCAAATCATCTATCACGACCCCCCACACCCTCAAAAGACTCACGCCAGCATATCCATGTATAAGCACATCCCTCATTCCTGCAATCCTTCTCCATGGGATATCCGGATGCTCTTCTCTGAAATCCACTGGTATATTCTTTACAGCCTCGCCTATGATCTCAAGACGCCTTATAACTGCGTCCTGAATCTGTGTGTTTTTATAGAAGTCTTCTTCACCGACTTTTTCTGTGTATTCCTCTATCTTATCGATGCATTCGAGTACATCGTCTATATAAACCTGCACATCCCTTTTCACAGAATCACCACCTCCTCTTTGAGAATTTTATCCCTGATGGATGGCTTGATGGTGCAATATTCTACTAAGTCTACTTCTCTACCAAGCCCATCTTCAAGCTCCAGTTTGATCCCGACAAAGTCCAGTAAGCTGATCTCCTTCTCAATCTCTACCAGTATGTCGATGTCACTGTCTTCTTTCAGCTCTCCTCTCACTATGGATCCGAATAATCCACCCCTCTTTACACCGTGCTTTTTAAGCACTTTTACGATCTTATCTTTTACTTCTTCGATCTGGTCGGTCATGGTTGTCCTCTCACGTTTTTCAAGTTTCCCGGGTCATCTCCCATCCTGCCCGTATTGTCATAGTGGATGTCACAACATTGTCGCGAGTTGGGTGCCACAGTGCCGGAAGGCGGCGAAGTGTGCATGGAGCGCAGCACAACCACTTTACGCGGTGATCGGCATCGCCTGCCCTTTGATCTCATACAGCAATGCGGATGAATCCGTTGCATTTTCGGATGCGTCAAGCATCTCGATCGCAACGATTCTGTCGTCGTCCCCATAATCCACAATCAAACCATCCCTGATCTCATCACTCTCCTTGACCGGGACATCCCGGAGTATTATGGTGAGGCTGTCTGTCTGTGGGTCGTATATTACTTTCATTCGTAGCTTCCTCTCCAGTATTTTTCGATTTGTGATCTCCTCAATCTTTACAATCTCTGCAATCGTTATTCAACTTGTGATGCAATTACATCCTCCAAAACCGATAGCCAAACCCCCAGATGCCGGTACTTGATATTGTATATTCCATCTATATTGTTTTCACAGAAATTAAAATTGTTCTTCAAGTTTTCATTTATTTCAGATAATGAGCGCTCCTGCATATACCTATTCTCAGCGACTCTGCAGAGACAATAATGTTTTTTAGCCAGTTCAGGTGTCAACTGAGTAAAGAATTCATTTGGATCGGAGCTCGCATTTTTAGTGATCTCGCCGCATACATCACATTTACATAAATTGGCAGGATGATCCAGATAGAAACTTCTCGCATCTGCCTCAACGACCATAGTCTTTGCTTGAGGGATGTAATATCTATTTGAAAAAACCCCTCCCGTAACCCTATGAGTTACATTTTTGTATTCGCTCATCCCGATCCCGGGAGAAATCCCGTTTAATCCGAATTTCGATGATAGGATCGAAAAATGTCCCCCATACATCGCAAGAATATCTTTCGGTGACAGTTTTCTCAAAAATTGGATATACGATTTAAGAATCTCTTTTTCTTGATTTAATTCATTGAAATCAGAAAACCATAAGATAATTCCATTTATATCCGAATAATGTTCTACGATTCTATCAATTTCTTTTTCTTTTAATAATATATCTTTCTCTGTACATATA
>DTYY01000320.1 GCA_012961645.1 Methanosarcinales archaeon
ATTCCGGTCGTCGCAATCACAGGACAGGTTCCGACATCCATGATTGGAAATGATGCATTTCAGGAGGCTGACATCACCGGAATCACGCTTCCGATCACAAAACACAATTATCTGGTAAGAAACGTAGAAGACCTCCCGCGAATAGTCAGAGAAGCGTTCTTCATCGCATCGACAGGGAGACCCGGTCCTGTCCTGATCGATCTACCAAAGGACATCACGATTGACGAGCTTGAATTTAAATATCCTGAAACGGTGTATCTACGTGGTTATCATCCTGACACCGATGTCGATAAGGATGCAGTGAGAAACGCCGCATCCATGATTATGCAGGCACAGCGACCGGTCATCTATGCAGGTGGCGGCGTAATCATCTCCAATACATCGCCAGAACTGCTGAAACTTGCAGAAACCATCAACGCTCCTGTGACAACGACGCTCCTTGGCATCGGGGCATTCCCGCAGTCTCACCCACTCTCACTCGGTATGCTTGGCATGCACGGCACGAGATATGCCAATTACGCGGTGCAGGAGTCGGATCTCTTGATCGCAATCGGCGCGAGGTTTGACGACCGCGTTACAGGAAAGATCGATGCGTTCGCGGCTCAGGCGAAGGTCATTCACATCGATATCGACCCGGCAGAGATCGGGAAGAATGTGAGGGTCGATCTACCGGTCATCGGAGATGCCAGAAAAATCCTGCGGTTAATGCTCTCCTATCTGCGCGAGAAAGAGAGCAAGAATAGTAAATGGCTTGAGAAGATTGATGCGTGGAAGAAGGAGTATCCGCTGCAGTATCAGCAGAGCGATACGGTGATCAAGCCTCAGTACGTGATTCAGGAGATTCACAGAGCATGTCCTGATGCGATCATCGTGACCGAAGTCGGGCAGAATCAGATGTGGGCAGCCCAGTACTTCCAGTATGAACGGCCGCGCACCTATATAACGTCAGGCGGGCTTGGCACGATGGGTTACGGATTCCCTGCAGCAATGGGGGTGAAGGTCGGATGTCCTGAGAGAACTGTCATCGATATCGCTGGCGATGGCTCATTCCAGATGACCTCGCAAGAGCTTGCAACCGTCGTCAAGAACGATATCTGCGTCGTGGTGGCGATCCTCAACAACGGCTACCTCGGTATGGTGCGGCAGTGGCAGGAACTCTTCTTTGACCAGAAATACTCGCATACCAACGTAACGCAGAGCGTTGACTTCGTGAAACTGGCAGAGGCTTATGGTGCGATCGGTATCCGTGCAGAGAAGCCGTCCGAGGTGCCTTCGGCAATATCAGAGGCACTTGCAGCAGATCGGACAACGGTCATCGATTTCGTGGTCGATCCCACCGAGAACGTCTTCCCGATGGTTCCGGCTGGTGCCGCGATCAACGAGATCCTTGAACCAGGGGTGGTGGCATGAGGCATACGCTTGCAGTACTCGTTGATAACAAACCCGGTGTGCTTGCACGCGTCGCAGGTCTCTTCAGCAGACGCGGTTTTAATATCGAGAGTCTTGCGGTCGGCACGACAGAGGACCCTGAGATATCGCGGATGACGATCGTTGTCAGGGGTGATGACCGGGTACTTGCGCAGGTGACGAGCCAGCTCGGCAAGCTGATCGATGTGATCTCGGTAAGCGATCTCCCCTCATCGGAATCGGTTGAACGTGAACTGGTGCTGATCAAGGTGTCTGCTGGTGCAACCACAAGATCCGAGATCATGCAGATAGTAGACATATTCCGTGCAAAGATCATCGACGTAGGCACAGAAACCCTGATCATCGAGGTTACCGGCGATGAAGGTAAGGTGGGGGCGATCGAAGGGATGCTGAAGCGGTTCGGGATCAGAGAACTCGTCCGGACCGGGATGGTAGCAATGAACAGAAATGTAAAGACAGTTAATGGAGATGGTACATGATCGTAAATTTCAGAGTGACGCAGGTCGAATCCAAGACATACACAACCCCTGAAGAGGTCAGGAAGCATAAGAGCATCAGTATCAACTACGACATCAATCTGAAGAATATCGAAATTCTGCCGAAACAGACTCCTTTTGGAGATAAGACGGTTTTAAGGGTCGAATATGCGTTCTCAATCAATTATCTAAGCCCGAATGTGGGGCATATCCGGTTCGAGGGATATTCTGACTATTATTCGAATGAGGAAAATCTAAACCGGATCAAGAGCGAGTGGGATGGTGGAAAAGCCCCGCCTGACGTCCAGAACCAGATCGCAAACACGATGGTCACCAACCTTGCGCCGCTTGCGGTCACGCTCTCTTCGACGCTCGGGCTTCCACCTGCAATGCCGCTGCCAAACATCAACTTCCAGCAGCAGAAGAAGCCCGAACCCGTGCAGACCACATATCATGGTTGAGGCGACAGGGGATGGCTTTGTGAACTCGATTCCTGAGTTCACGAAAC
>DTYY01000321.1 GCA_012961645.1 Methanosarcinales archaeon
AAGAAGTACGTCATGCTCGAGCCCCTCACACACGGCGCATTTGTCAGAATCGAGGCAGACCGGATCACAACCCAGCTCTCTGAGTGCAATCGTCGCCATCCCGTTGCCGCAGCAGATCTCAAGCATATCCATATCTGAAAAATTAATACCATCCGACTTTTCGATCGTTTTTAAGAGTTTAACGAGCCTATCAGATCTTAATTTTGAAAATATTGATCCAAAACTCTTCTTTCCGTGCATGCATTTCTCACAGAGCATCCGATTCACAAGCATGAGTGAATAATACTCGATGACCGCATCCATGATCAAAACGTCCGTTGTTTCGATGATGCGGATGTTATCTGCCTGTTTGCACAATCCGGTTGCATGATCAGCGAAATCAGGATCTCTGCATATCGTGTTGACAAACATCAGCCAGAAGTCCTGCCCGTCCGAATGCATGGAAATAGCGATCCCTAACAGGCTTTCACGAGTTTCAACCCGTATCACGTCGTCAAACATGATTCCGGATCGGACGATCTCGGAACGGTACCGCGCTGAGAGTTCGCACGCCCCTTGATCGCTGAAACCGGGTTCTGCGAGGTGCAACACCTCGGTTTCATCGATCCCCAGTATATCATGAAGACGCATGGTGGTGGAAACGACCGTATGTATTATATCGCTTGCGGAACTGCTGGCTCTGGGACAGGATTTGCCCGGGGCCTGGGTGCTACCCATCTTGGGAAAATGTGGCGCCAGGCGTACCCATGATTTCGCGAGGGGGAGATCTCTCTGGTTGATAAAAGTTGTTGCTTTGCGCTTACGCGGTCCCTTCGGCTTTTTCGGCATGTTTCTCCAGTCCTTTGATGAGCGTGCTCAAACTGGAGCTACGAAGGAAATAGCATGGCTTATTTTGCATTTTGCAGGCTTTTTTGATGTATCTGCACGCATTGTGGCTGTTTATGTCCACCGGACAGAATATTATATCCGTTTTATCCACGATGCCTTCTATCTCCTTTCTGCCCTGTATACACCGCCCGCAGTGGTAGCAGAATGTGCCGCCAAAAGATTCGACCAGGTTCCGGTAGTGCGGCAGAAGCGATTCCACGCCACCAACGTAAGCCACTCTCATACCGTTTAAATTGATATCTTCCACATCACCTACGATATCCGCTCCCGAAACCGGAGCGGTACTGGTAATCCCTCTCGATCCGCAGTCTGGTATCGCGCAACCAATTCGATCTTTTTCCAGCAGTTGATCGGTCAATCGCTTCACCTCACCCGTCAACAGCTCGATCTCCTTTTTCATATCGTCGATACGATCAAATGCGCCTACACCACCCATATTCTCAAAATCTTCGACCAACTTTCTGTTTGATTGCTTCTGAACCTCTAGTTCAGCATTTATTCTTGATTTATCATCTATTATGGACTCTATATCTGATTTTAACTGTTCTCTTTTACGTTCTAATCGTTCACACTTTATCTGGAGTTTTTCGTTCGATTTGAGAGCGTTAATTAAGTTCTTCAGAATCTCCTCTGGCATGCTATCGGGCGCCTCCCGCCTGAGCACATCATAGAACCGCGAGGCTCGGTGCTCGAAGATGTGCGTTGTGGCAAAGACTCTTGCCTCGATCTCATCGATATTCTCGTGCTGACTTCGCACGGCAAACCAGACAAGCGCGGAAAGAGGTATGTCCCTGATGTCTCTATCATTTTCAGTTCTATTTCCACCATCGATGCATTTATGGATCTCATTCTGTGGAATATGTTTGATGCTGTTCTTGTATCGTCCGAAGCGTTCCTTAAGCATTTTATCCAGCTGTCTGGATGTTTTGTTCTGGGTGGTGCACAGTTGAACGAGGTCACTGTGCATATCATAAGGCGCTTTTCGGCTCATGTCCAGTTTCAATTTCTTGAAAACGTTGATCAGTTCCTTTTCATCGAAAGCCAGACCCAGAATCGTGCATATCGTCTGACTCTTGAACTCCCATATCTTTCTTTCTGACATGATTTTGCCCCCACCGGCGAGCCCAGGCACACTTGCCCGGGCTCATGTTCAAGCTACTCGACCAGCAACTTTTCAGCCAGACCGTGACCGATGGTGATCAACTGCTCTCCTACCCTTGCAAGCACATACGTGCCTTTTGTGCAATCCGGTGCATGCGCCTCTCTCCTGAGCAGGGTCAGATCAACACCCTGATCGATCCCGATCCGCCCAAACTTCTCCACGAGATGAGTTCCACCGATGATCCGTTCCACAGTAGCTGTTTCACCGTCTTTCAGGTAGTTTGCCTGCACGGACTTCCCATCTACGGTCACAATGAGCTTCGATGCCTGACCTTCGCCCATTCTTACCTCGGTGCTCCTACTCCCGACCGCAAACACTATAGTGCGATCAGGAACATGACGCAGGAATGTCAGTTCGCTTCCCTCTGCGATACCAAGCTCGGAAAGAAAACCCTTGAAATCTTTTCCGCCTTTGATCGACCGGATGGTTCCTTTGTCACCCGCCTCCAACCTTAAAAACGGAAGAACATCCCAATACACCTCTACATAGACCTTATCAGCCCATCCACTAGCTATAATCAGTTCCCGGTCTCTTATCACCAGGGAAATCGGTCCTGCGTGTACATGCACAGGCTCGGTTGCCACCACGGTGAGTTCAACTTCTTCCTTCACGCCGAGTTCCTCGAGGTGCTGTTTGATATCCAGACCACCTGTGATCTCCTTGACGACCACCGCGTTTTCAGATTCCACATCTTTCAATGATTTCATCTTATATCACTTATTTTTAGATTTTTTGCTATTAATGGTACGATCTTATGATTTATTGTTAGGTATGCAAGTAATTTTCCCTAATAAAGTTAGGGTGATTCAAAAAACCCTAATTCCACCATCTCTGATGATGTTAACTGGATTCTCCCCTGCAAACAGCCGTCTGGTCACCACGCTCTTCGCGTGGCGGTACTCGTTCATCCGCTCTTCCGACACTCTCGGGTTTCCATACACCCGCCACATGCCGCATTTCGTATTTCTGAGGGAATTAAATCCCATAAATCCTTTAACGTCTTTCAGCGGGATTCCAAGGAATATTCCGATCTCATGAGGGCACCCCTCGACATATCTCTGTCTGAGCACGCCCAATACATAATCAAGGGAATCGGTTTCGTATCCGCGTTCGGACAGGAATCTTTTTATCGGCATTTTTTCAAGCAAGTCGTTTAGCAGGCTGCGATTAAAGAATAGGACGATTACGTTTTTATCCGTTCTTTTAAATTCATAGTATTCGATTTCGGATCCGATGAAGATGTCTGCCTTGGAATGGTCCCACACCTCAAGGAGCCCGCCGTTGTCGTTGGTGATGTTCATCAGCGTTGCCGGCTTCCCGCCTGTGATGGTGGGCGCAATGCATCTCACAATTCTGTAGACCAGATCTCTTGTGTTACTAATCCTGCTCATGCTATCGACCTGTGTTAGGTAATCCTAAACAACATCTGTGCCAGTTAGGTGTACAAATGAATTGCCCTAAAAAGATTAGGTTTTGAGCAAAAAAACCTAAATAATTGTGGTAAAGTCGGTGTAAGATGATTTTAATATCTATATGATTCGCAATTTGAGATTATTCAAAAAATTCTGCGATGAAAGTCTCTAAAGTCTTTTAAAACCTATCATGACGCGTACACGTTTTGCAAAAGTTACAAAAACTGATGCGGTTTAACCATACCAACTTTATGTCAGGGCAGTGCCCTGAGGACCGGAGCAGACTCATTATTTATGTACCACGAGACCGATAGTAGATGGTGTGAGCAGGCAATGGTTGGGTGTGAATAACCGAAACGACATAAAATATGGGGGGAATACTGAAGAAGAACGCCGGAGTGCTGGAGAGTCAGATGGCTGCATGGATCTCCGTAAGGATCAAAACCCACCCGGTCAAATCATCACAGTCACACAGAACCTAAATACTAAACAGAAGAGAAAGATAACATGAAATCGCATATCGTAAAGGACATGGCTCTCGCAGAGGAGGGGGCACACAGGATCGAGTGGGCACGCAGGCACATGCCCGTGCTCCAGATCATCAAGGAACGCTTCGCAGAGGAGCGCCCACTTGTTGGCATAAACGTCGTTGCATGTCTGCATGTGACGGTTGAGACTGCGAATCTGATCACGACGCTTCGCGCAGGCGGCGCAAAGATCGCACTGACCGGCTCAAACCCGCTCAGCACGCAGGACGATGTCGCAGCAGCCCTTGCAGCAGATGGGATCAATGTATTCGCATTCAGGGGTGAAAACGATGAAGAATACTACGAATGCCTCGAGGAGGCGATCAAGATCGGTCCGCACGTAACACTCGACGACGGCGCAGACACGATCGCACAGGTGCACAGCAAGCACCCGGGGCTCCTCCCTGATATCATCGGTGGATGCGAGGAGACGACCACCGGCGTGATCAGGCTGCGGGCGATGGCTGCT
>DTYY01000322.1 GCA_012961645.1 Methanosarcinales archaeon
ATAACACCTCCTGCAGGCGTAACAGGTCTATCAAACACAACCTATGAGGAGAGCTTCATCAGCTGGAGATGGATCGATCCGGCAGACCCTGACCTCTCTTCAGTGATCGTCTATCTTGACGGAAGCTTCATTGGGAGCGTTCCGAAGGGAACTGAGTTTTACAATGCAACAGGTCTTTCACCTGCAACAGAACACGAGATTGCAACACGGACACTCGATACCTCAGGAAACGTGAACCCGGCATGGGTCAATGCAACAGCACGTACAAGACCGCTTCTGGCACTATCGCCCCACCTCCACCATATCAATGTGACACCGACCTCGTGCACACTAAACATCAGCGAAGAAACGAGGTTCTATGCCACAGGCTACGATCAGTACAGCAGTCCGATCAATGGTCTGATATTCCACTGGTACCTCAACTCATCAAGTATCGGAATGCTCGACAGGATAAACGATTCTGCTGTGAAATTCACTGCACTGCACGCAGGACGCGCCGAGATATATGCATTCAATGGCAGCATATCGAGCAACGAGTCCCACACAGTATGGATAACGGTGAACGCATCGCCAGGAACAGGTTCTGTCGTCGATGGAAAAGGTAATGCCACATCAGGCAATTCGACTGCGATCGTCAACATCACCAACACTTCGATCGTTGGCACGGTCGATATCACAGAGGTCGATGATCCGCTCAACCACACAGGAGTCAACGGAGCCAGAACCAACCTCGGCACAGGCACCGAGATGGTCAAAGGTGTCCAGGTCAATGTGAGTGCAGAGATCGCGAATGCGCTGGCAGATGACACGAGCGACAGGAGTTACGTGCACATCAGGATCGGCTACAACGAATCAGAACTCGGGGGGATTGAAGAGGACACGCTCTACATCTACAAGTTCGAGAATGGCACAGGCTGGCTTAAGATGGACAAAAGCGAGAATCCAGACTACTGTTTCAACAATAACAGAAACACGACCGCAAACTATGTCTGGGCGAACGTGACCAATTGCAGCGTCTTTGGGATGGGTGGTGGCCCATCGGCGACTTCGGAGAGTAAGCCTCCAGCGATTGTATCATGGTGGAACAACAGAACCGGTGACGATTCACTCAATCTCTCAGTAAGCACCAACGAATCGGTTGAGTTCGGTGTCATCTTCAACCAGACAGGAAATATCAGATGGAACGCCACTAATTACTCAGATAGATTCAATCTTTCTCTTTCATCAGACAATCAGAGCTACAGTTGGACCGCAAATGGTGAAAAATATCTCAACGTCTCGATGAACAATGCGAATGGCACCTCCTCTGTAACTCAATGGCATATCGTCGTTCAGCCCATTTCAGATGCCCCCAGCATCACATCTTTTGCACCAACCGGGACCACGCCAAGCAGCATTGATGGAGAAAACATGACATTCAACATCACTCTTGATCAGATTGTGGATGTCAGATGGCAGATCAATGGAACAGAAGTTGATACGAACATAAGTGTCACAGAAGCGAAATATACGAATACCAGTGCTTCAGTTGGTTACTGGAATGTCTCAGCGATTGCAACGAACGCCAATGGTAGTGATATGCAGACATGGTGGTGGACTGTTGGCGCATCGTCCGGAGAAACTACTTATGATTTCAGCACTGGCGAAGGATCGGATAAATGGGCGTATGAGAAACAAAACGAGGGATCTAAACCGCCGTCCACTGGTCCCACTATTTCTGGTGAGACTGAGTTTACGCCGTATACAGCAATAGAATCTTCCGATGATTCAAGATATCAAACAGCGATTAATAAAATGATTATGCAACCCACCATTTCAATTTCACTATTATGGAAAGTCCATCAAACATAACTGATATCTTTGTTTTATGGGAAGGTTATGGAACCGATAATCCGTCGTACCTTTATATCTGGAATTTTAATACACCTGGTTGGGAATTAGTAGGAAACGGTTCCTCCACTTCTAACGATAACATTATTTCTAAAAACTTTACCACCAACTTTGATGACTATATCGATGCCAACGGTCTTCTCCATTTAGTATCGATGAGCGGCTGGACTATGGGAATGAGTACTCGATATATTCGTACTGACTATGTCAAGGTCGATGTGACCTATGCCGAAGCAAATCATCCCCCATCCGTTGAGACGCCGAAAATATATGATTCTTCGGTGATAGAGAGATACACGTTCAAGATAGGCGAAACTGTTATAATAAGGGCAAATGTAACAGATTCAGAAGGGGCAGGCGATATCGATGCTGCGACTATAACAATAACCAACCCCGATTCATCTGTTATGGTAGCCAATGTCACCATGAATAAGACTTCTACTATAACCAGAGGCTACATCTATGAATACAATTATACGATACCAGATGAACAGGCATCCAATGGGTACTGGTTTGTCGATGTCTATGCCAATGATACGTCAGATGTCAAAGCCGACGCTTCTACATTCTTCAATGTAATAGGTCTCAATATCTCATTGACTGTTGATGGGCCATACGACCCCGGTGATATCGTCTCTATCCATGGCGGTGTCCTCTATGCCAATGGAACACCTGTAGATCAAGCAGCTGTGGAATTGAATTCAACGTCCCCGGATAACGATGTGGTCAACCGCACAACCGTTTATACAGATTCTGCTGGCGATTACACGCTCAGCTACACTCTGAGCAATAATGCGGCAGCCGGTATGTACACAGTTAAAGCAAATGTGACCAAAGGTGACCTGCAACAGACAGAAACTACCACATACAGCGTTAAAAAGGTTGCCAACCCCTCCAATATCAGAATTGTGACAGACAGAGATGTTTATCTCATTACACCGCAAGTCTGGGTAGATAATGGCGTCACATACTACTCCCCTCGCGTGGTCAACATCAGTGTTCTTGTTATGGACGACGATGGGATGTGTGCTCCAGGTGAAGTCTTAACAGTAACTGTTGAATATCCGGACGGGAGAACTCAGTCCGTTGCCATGACCGAGTACCAGGATGGATTCTGGAATGGAGACTTCACAGTGTATCACAATGATCCCACAAACACCTATACGATCAACGCCACAACAGATGGAGAGCCCTACTCAGGTAGCAGCACCTTCGATGTTGATCGATTCGGATGCGATTCAAGCAACTGTCACAATTATGAGTTGCACAAACATGGTCCGAAAGGTGCTCATGACGCAAGTGCGCAGGAAGCGCATCAGGCACATAGCCCCATAAATTCGCGTGGCCATAGCGGGTGCGGAGACTGTCATACCGGGCAGGATTTGGACTGCGCTGAGTGTCATACAGATCTATTCCGGGGGACACATGCAGATGTTTCAGGCAACACTTTGACTGAGCGATGTAATTATTGCCATGACGGCTATGACGATTATACCAATACCGGCATTGCAGAACCTGTTCCAGCATGCAATACTTCCGGCTGCCATAACGGACAGCATGAAGACAAACCTGCCATGCTTCATAAGGGAACCCATGCAGATAACAAGGTCGATTGCGGATACTGCCATAACAATATGCACAGCATCTTTGAGCCATCCTGTGGGATGTGCCACCAAACCAAGGACGATCACAGCGAAGAATACGAAGTGAACTGCAGTATATGCCATGACAATAAGCCCATGGTGTATACAGGTGTCAAACTTTACAACAGCACAGAAGAAAAATATAACACAACCTATTATACTAATGCAGACGTACACAGCGACAATCTGATCCCCGAATGCACCGCATGTCATGGCTCGCCACAGTACACAAACCATCTTGGAGCAGCGAGCTGCACCCAGTGTCATGACAATGCTACACTCGATTACACCGGTGATGTGTTGCCTGAAGAGGAGATATATCACACGAATGCCACGATCCACACCACCAATCGAACGCTCATTCTGCCGAATCAGACGTTGACGTACAACGACAACTGTGCGGTCTGCCACCGCCAGATATATGGCGACATGACACCAGGAGAGCATTCAAACAATACAAACTGTTCAGCATGCCACTGGGGACCGTACATAGAGTATCAGGGAGTAGTGCAGGACAAGCCAATCGAGCACACGACAGAGATGGATAGGGTCAGCTGCTTCAAATGCCACACAGACTGGACAATGCTCGAGAAGACAGGAAAGACGCAATACTGGGTCAATGCCACGATGTACAATGCAAGCGTGCATGGAACCAGACCTGGCACCGACTGCACACAGTGCCACACCGACTACCATCCGCCTCCCGAATACAAATGGAAGTGGTGCGACTGCTGCCACGTGGTGCAGTCAGACCCTGTGAACGATGTGGATCGTCACACCATCACCGCAAGCCCTGACACGCTCGATGTGACCGACTGCACACAGTGTCACGACGAAACATCTTATGATAATTCAGTAGCAAGATACGGTGGTGCATCTGCTGAGTACAACTGCAGATGGTGCCACACATACCCGGATCAGGAGTACGGATAAGATGCCTTCAGAGAGACCGAAGAGATTGATTGTGATCATGACAGCGCTGTTTGTGATCGCTGCCACATCGCTTGCAGCTTACGGCATATTCGCAGGCGGACACAGCACATACATGAACCAGCCAGATCCGGATGACTTCTGTGACCGATGCCACCCAGCGATTACAACCGCGCTGATGGCAGGTGAGCACGCACCTGCAAACTGTATCTGCCACGGCTACAATCCAAATCCAGGCATGGCGGGCACTGACTTTGATATCAACATGAAACACAATCTCACAAAGAAGGTATACTGCACGAACTGCCACTCCGAGTATAACGATGTCACAGGCGAGATCGATATCGGAAATGGCGCAAGCGGGCTCAACCAGTCAGCACACTACATCATCGACACATCGAAGAAAGCGATGCTGTACAATCACTCCGCACAGCAGTTCAGGTAAGCATCTCAACAGGACAGATGGGGAGGCGAAAACTCATATCAACGCTTCCCCTTTTAGTCCTCAGCCTTTACGTTTATACTCGTCCAAGCGCTTATTTCCTGCCTCATCCACCTGCACCCCATGTCCCAACCACGCTCCGGCTGTCCATATCAATGAGCGCTGATGCCGATGCATCCGCCCATGTGACGCTCAAGCATGTCTTTGCCGTGTAGAACTTCTCTGCTGTCTCTGGAAGAATCCGCCTGACAGTCGGAGTGCCCGCGTCACCTGAAAGCACACCAGCGATTTCAGGGTCCTGCATTGCGATCCCGATTGCATCCTGCCTTATCGATTCTGGAATCGCTTCAAGAAGGTAGCCAGTCCGGACGAGGTGGTCGTTATAGATGAACTCATACCGGTCAGGATATATGCACGCGGGTGATGTGGCGGTTGCATGGAGGTGTGTGACACCGTCCTTTTTCATGGCCGAGACGGTTACGTTGTCATACACCACACCCTCGTATGGGGCGATCTGGCGTGAGAGTTTTGCCTCGATCGCACTGTGACCTTCAGGCGGCGTGCCAGCCCACACGATCTCGTACGATTGAGTCTTCTCTCCGGTCTCGTTGATGCAGCCTCCACATACGACCATTGCTGCTGAGACGATGATCATAGCCAGTGCTGATATTGTTCTCATGATATATCATCCCCTAAAAAGAAGATGTGGCGCGAAGGACACGCGCCGTCATTGCACATCTCCGATCGTTATCATATACTCAAACGCCTCGATATGGTGCGGGAGTATCATGAGTTCCCAGTCTCCGGCTGCGCCATCAGCGGTGTAGCGCTCGCGATGACCGCCATACCCTTCATTATATATCTCATCGCTTGCACTCTCCCATGGCGGGACGCAGTCGCTTCCACCGAGATTGACCGAGCCTTGGATGGCGATACCGGTGAGACTGAGTGCCGCGTCTCCATTTGGTCCGGAGAGGTTTACGTCAAATGATGGATCTTCGTCGCTCTGGTCTGTGCTCCTGCACATGCCATACTTACCCCACCGGTTCGAGATGAGATCGATTGTGATTGCCCCGTCGGTTTCTGTCGTAAACGTCTTTACGAAGTACTCTGTCGGCTGCGTCCAGACCTCAAAGCTCAGATAAATCGCCGTCTCATCCCACTTATGGATCGTTGCCGAATCATCGATGTTCAGATCGAGCTCGCCATTGTATCCACCCTTTGCACCGTCAGGGACAGAGAGATGCATATTAATGGTGGCGTTTCCACCTGCCGGCACAACCGATGGTGCGTCTATCGTGATCGCGTCACCATCGAATGCCTGAGCCGTGCTGTACAATCCATAATACCGCCCACCATCGCGTATCTCTGGATCGATCTCGACGTCTTCCTCGCCGATGTTCTCTATGTGGATCTCGTAATCGTACTTCCTGCCAGACGCGACACGATCATAGACATGGGAAGGCTGCACCCGTATCACAGGCGGCTTCCACACCTCGACATCGAGGTCGAAGGTGTTGATGTAGTTTTGGTACGGCGTCGGATACGGCGTCGGCATCACGTCTTCGGTGAATGCGACCTGTGTGCTGTAGTACCCGCGTTCTGCGACATCAGGGATCTCGATTGTGATTGTAAACTCTTCCTCGGAATCGGGATTTAGCTCTGCTGACGCGGGCGTTATCGTGACCCAGTCCTCCTCGAAGATGTAGTCGCTGTATGGCCGGGAGATGATCATCGGTTCTACTGGTATCGTCTTGTTGTCGATATTTTTCACCGTTACAGTGACCTCCTCGCTATCACCTGGCGTCATCTCTATCCAGTCATTACGTGGGCTGATACGGAGTTTCGAAAAGTTCATGTCAGGCAGATCTTCTGGCGGCGCCGGAATCGATCTGACTCCGGTTACAGTGATCTCTTTTACTGGCATCGCTGTCATCGCTGCCATCACCGGGGCGCCTGATGCACTGATGAGTAGCAGAGCGAGCACCACACTCACTCTTTTGCATGGTCTCTTCATGGTCGCCTCCATTTTATGACATTCCATGACCCGAACCTGCATCTCCAATTATTATCATGTACTCGAACTCCTCGACATATTGCGGGAGTATCCCGAGCTTCCAGTCTCCGGCTGCGCCATCAGCGGTGTAGCGCTCGATATATTTGGTGCGCCCCTCATCATACATTCCGCTGCTTTCAATCTCCCATGGCGGGAGGCAGTCGCTTTCGCCGAGATTGACCGAGCCATGATGGGCAGCCATCGTACGGGTCAGTACCACATCCTCTCCGTTGGGTCCCTCGAGTGTCACATCAAAGGACGGCTCCTCATCCTCACCGCTTCCGCTGCTTCCGCCCCCGCACGTATCATACCGGTACTGCTCCGACGTAACCTCGATTGTGATGGGTGCGGCGATCTCTGTGGTGAATTCCTTTATGAAATGCTCTGTCGGCTGCGTCCACACATAAAAGCTCAGATGAACCATTCTATCCCATTCGTCAAGGGATGAATCGTTGAAATTCAGGTCGATTCCGCCTTCGTAGTTCCCTTTCGCACCTGCGGGTACCAGAAGGTGCACATCAACCGTGGCGGTTCCACCTGCCGGTACAACCGATGGTGCGTCTATCGTGATCGCATCGTCCTCGAATGCCGGCGACGTCATCTCATACCCGTACCATCGCTCCTTCTCAAGCTTCGGATCGATCTTGACATCTTCCTTACCAGTATTCTTCAGATGGATCACGTAATCGTAGCCCTTACCTGACTCAACCCTGTCACGGATGTAGGATGGCTGCATCTGTATCGTAGGCGGCTTCCACACGCTGACATACATGTCGAGCGCATTGATGTACTGTGGATATGGTGACGGGTATGGTGTCGGCATCACCTCGTCAGTGAATGCGACCTGCGTGTTGTAGTGCCCGCGCTCGGCATCCTCAGGAATTTCCACCCTGATTGTGAACTCTTCACTGGAATCGATCCCAAGTTCTGCAGCCGTTGGGGTTATGGTGATCCAGTCCGGATCGAATACGTACTCGTTGTAGGGCTGGTCTTTGAATGCAGGGGTCAGTGATACCGTCTTGTTGTCCATATTTGTCACTTTCACAGTGAATTCGTCACTCTCGCCAGGCATCAGATCCATACCATTGTGTCGCGGACTGATCTGGAGTTTTGTGAAGTTCATCTCCAACAGATCTTCTGGTGGTGTCAGACCTTCTGGTGTTGGTTCAGGTACCAGAATCGGCACTGGAACTGTTGCTGCTACTGCCGGTACGCCTACTGTGATGATCAGCAGGAGCGTTAGCGTCAGCAGAGTGCTTACTGTTCTATGTGTTTTTTCTTTCATTGTGTTGTCCTCCTATTTTGTTCTGATTCGTCGATATATCGACAAATGTAATTTATCATGTGTGCACCTTGTTATTTAAAACTTTCTGTTTATCGAAATGAATTATAATCTAATGCAAAACCTTACAAATGTAAGTAGCGCCCGACCGAAAAGATGGGAGACAGTCAAAGCTCGCGGCTATGGCTGACGAAACGCCGACGAACCACCCTTCTACTTAACCGATCCCTGTGTGCCTGTGTTCTGCATCCTGCAGGATCATGAGCGCATCCAGCGATGTTACGCTACCGTCTCTGTTCATGTCTGCATCGTCGTTGTACTCTCCGCTTGCCGCCATCCGGAGCGCCAGCAAAGCATCTGCCGCTGTGATCTGACCGTCTCTGTTGAGATCGCCGCGCTGATCATTGCATGCCTCGTTGTAGAGCGCGTGCAGGACATCAGCAACAGCGTTGACCGCAAGGTTGAGTGATTCACCACACTCATCCATGAACCCGGGATCGCTCCAGTTGTAGTGCGAGTCCATCCACGCGCACCCGCGCCCCTCTGAATCGGCGTCAAACGTTGTATCGTTCGCCACCAGGACGGTTGCATAGTACGCGGTCACCTCATCCAGTGACCCGTCAAACCTGATGTACGGATCGAATGCTTCTGATACGTAGCCGTCTGTTCTGCGCTGCACATAGCCCTCATAGTCGCTGTGATGAACCTCTGCACCCCAGTCGGTCTTTGCGCCCATCACGTGCCCGAAGACCGCCACATCGGCGATGTAGTGCGTCATAATTCCGGCGTGCTTCGATGCGTTCATGCGATCGCCTGCCTTCAGAAGAGCCAGTGTGTCGTTGTAGATCTCCTGTGCCCTCACCGCCGACACATCGTCCATCAGACTGCCGTTTTGGTAGAAATAAACGTGGTGTCTGGCTGTGTCGCCTATACCATCCTCAGGACGCGGGTTGTCAGGAAGCTCCGTACCATATAGATACCAGTTGAGGTTATCATCTATATACTGCTTCTCATTTGCTGGCAAAAAGTCAAGTGCGTGCTCTGCGATCCAGTCATGTGTGCCGTAACTGACATCTCCTGAATCACTGCTGTATCCGCCATTTGACCATGCACTTACAGGGGCGCAGCCACACGAAATTAGTGCAGCTGAAACAGTTGCGATTATGTATATATATTGTTTTGCGTTATACATATTAATCCAGGAGTCTGGTCCCAAAATAGTTATATACTTTTATCAAATGCCATTTTGGCATCGATGACCAAAACTCCTTGGTGGATTAAACCGTAACTCTTCCCATTTTACGTAATAGGTATACTCAACTTTTCCATCATATCCTTTGTTTTCTTTGGTATTTCGGCGGTAACCCATCGATTCTGTATTTTAAGCCTGTATGCTCGTGATAGATGAAGAAGGACATCATCCGGGAACGGTCTTTTCAGGAGCGAATTATCCGCAAGAAGTCTATAAATCCTGTAATAAAAAAAACAGAGCAACGAAGTTTATGAACATCCAGCCTTCCATCTGATAATCATCCCTCATATAT
>DTYY01000323.1 GCA_012961645.1 Methanosarcinales archaeon
ACATTTCTGCGCACTGCCGAAAAGCGTTTGTCTATTATGTGCGGACATCTTCTGAAAGCTATTGTCAGTCATCGTGTGGGGAATAGACCCGGACGTAAGTGTTCCGCGTGCCGTCAAATGACGGCGTATGACATCTTTTTGAAACATAAATTTAGATAATGGGGTGCTGAAGAAAATAATGTCTCTTTTCAGGCAATTTGTGAACGAACGTGAACCGAAACATAGACTTGTGGTAGAAAATCTCGAGATGATGAAATTTTAAAAGGCTCTGAATGTTTTTAGCGTTTTTATTTGTTAAAAAATACTCAAAATCATATTTTTAGTTCTAATTCGGATTTAAAAATCTTAGAATGCCAGAGTCATCGATTCGAGCAAAAGCGCTCAAGTTGAAAACCCTGGATTCTTAAGAAATCTTAAAGTACGATCGGGTTTTAGGTTTTCTTGATCGGCATGAATCCACGATACAATCCACAGACCATTGAGAATGAATGGCAGAAAAAATGGGACGAAAGTCGCATATTTCAGCCAGAGAGATCTGATAAAGATAAATATTTCATAACAATCCCATATCCATACTTAAACGGAAATTTGCACGCTGGTCATACCAGAACTTTCACCATAGGGGACGTAATAGCAAGATACAGGCGGATGATCGGGTTAAACGTCCTCTTCCCGATGGCTTTCCATGCGACAGGTACGCCGATCATCGGACTTGCCGAACTGATCGCAAAGCGCGATCCAGAGACCCTCCGTATATATACAGAACTGCATGGCATACCCGAAGACGTAATCGCAAAGCTCGGTTCTCCTGAATCGCTTGTGGAGTACTTCAGCAGGGAATCTGAAGCCGCCATGCGGTCGATTGGATATTCGATCGACTGGACACGGAGATTTACAACGATCGACCCTGCATACAAGAAATTCATTGAATGGCAGTTCAATAAGCTGCACGGGATGGGCTATATCGTAAAAGGCTCGCATCCGGTGAGATGGTGCCCGAACGACAAAAATCCTGTCGAGGATCATGATCTGCTTCGAGGAGAGGGGGCAAATATCCTTGATTACACCCTTCTCAAGTTCAGACTCAAATCAGGCGGATCAGACGAGTGGATCCTCCCGTGCGCCACGCTGCGCCCTGAGACCGTCTTTGGGGTGACGAATCTCTGGGTCAATCCAGACGTTATGCACGCAAAGGTCACGGTCAACGGTGAGCAGTGGATCGTCAGCGAGGAGGCGTACCAGAAGCTGACACATACCGACAAGTCGGTTCTGAAGATCGGAGAGATCAGAGGCACCGATCTGATCGGAAGAACGGTCGAAAATCCCGTGATCGATCACGACGTGTTGATCCTACCGGCAAACTTCGTGGATCCGGCAAACGGGAGCGGTATCGTGATGAGCGTACCAGCCCACGCCCCCTATGACTATCTTGCGCTCCGTGACCTGAAAGGTGTCGATCTTGGCAGGTACGGGATTTCAGGCGACGTATCCGATCTCGAGATGATCTCGCTGATCCGGGTCCCTGAGATGGGTGAGTTTCCTGCCGTCGAGGCGGTTGACGAACTCGGTGTAAGCGACCAGTCAGACCCGCTCGCTGAACAGGCTACGAAACTCGTGTACCGAAGGGAGTTTCACAGCGGGGTGCTCAAGGAAAACACGGGAAAGTATGCGGGAACAGCTGTTTCAAAGATAAAAGATGTTTTAACCAATGATCTGGTCGAAAAAGGTCTTGCAGACATATTTTACGAGTTCAGCGAACTGCCTGTCGTGTGCAGATGCGGGACAACATGCGTTGTGAAGATGGTCAAGGACCAGTGGTTCATCAACTACTCAAATCCTATGTGGAAAGACCGGGTGTATGCCCATCTCTCTGATATGCAGATCATTCCTGATGAACTGCGCGTCGAATTCGAGAACAAGATCGATTGGCTCAAGGACAAAGCGTGCGCCCGGAGAAAAGGACTTGGAACAAGGCTACCATGGGATAACGAGTGGATCATCGAGTCTCTCGCAGATTCAACGATCTATATGTCGTATTACATCATCTCAAAGTACATCGACAGGGTAGACGTTGATCAACTGACGCCTGCGTTCTTTGACTATGTGCTGCTCGGGGAAGGAGACGCCCGCAACCTGCCAATCGGAGAAGATATCGCAGAACAGATACGGGCTGACTTAGAATATTGGTATCCGGTTGATATCAGGTCGTCCGGGAAAGATCTGGTCCCAAACCACCTTCTGTTCTTCCTGTTCCACCATTTAGCGATCTTTCCGAAGGAAAAACTCCCCAGGACGATCGCTGTCAATGGTTTTGTCTCTCTCGAAGGAGAGAAGATGAGCAAGTCGAAAGGACCGCTGCTCACGATGAAACATGCTGTTACAGAGTATGGCGCGGACGTAACAAGGTTATACATCCTTGGCACAGCCGAACACACCCAGGATGCAGATTGGCGGTCAGAGAGCGTGAAAAACAATCAGAAACAGGTTGAAAAATTCTATAATCTCGTATACAGCGCCATCAACGATCAAAAGCCAGATGAACCGCCGAAGATCATCGATAAATGGATGATGAGCAGGCTTCAACACCGAATTTCTGAAACGAGAACTGCTCTCGAGTTGCTCCGCACGAGACATGCACTACAGAACGCGTTCTATCTGCTGATGCATGATCTGAGGTGGTATCAGCGCAGGGGCGGCGTTTCGTCTCTGAAGGATGTTGTGAAGGTCTGGATCAGGTTGATGGCACCGTTCACGCCACATATCTGCGAGGAACTGTGGAGAGGGATCGGAGAGGATGGTTTTGTCTCTCTTTCGGAATATCCGTCTCCAGATCCTGTTTTGATCGACAGATGTGCCGAACGATCAGAAGAACTGGTTGAGAGTACGCTTGGTGACATCGAGGAGATCATCAGGGTGACATCGATGAAACCGGAACGAATAACACTGTTCACAGCCCCCATCTGGAAGAATACTGTGCTTGAGCAGATTCTTCTGGCGAAAAAGTCTGGAAAACTGGATATGGGTGATCTGATGAAAAGGCTGATGCAGAACCCTGAAATCAAGAAACATGCGCGGGATGTTCCGAAATTTGCGCAGCAGTTGATCAAAGATGTACAGACATGGGACGATACGCAGGTTGATGATCGTCTCGAGGGAACGGATGAGCGCGCTGTACTTTCAGAGTCCTGCAACTTCCTTAAGAGGGAATTTGGGTGTGAAGTCGAGGTGCTGGATGCCGAAACCGCCGGAGACGATCTCGATCCGCAGGGCAGGCGGAGGTTTGCAGAACCGGGCAGACCTGCGATCTATGTCAGGAGCGTAAAATAGTCTATATCGATGATCATGTCCGCTTCACATATCGCCTGACCAGATGCAGCATGTCGCCGCTCTCAGGAACCGCCGCCTCGATCTGTTTGGTCATGCTCACAATAACCGGCACATCCAGCAGATCCTGCATGGCACGCAGATATGGGGCACCCGGTCTTCCATGCACCGTATGAAACCGCGCAATCTCGTCGTTTGATGCAGATTCGACCGGATCATCGATGTGCGGCGGCTTATCGATCGTGCATCTGTCTGTTTCATCCCCTTCATCGGAGAGCCTCCCAAGCCCGCGGATGATTGCGTAGCTGTTCTTGTAATCCTCGATGTATGGCTGGTATTTGATCTTTTTATCCGGCGATAAAAACCCGAGCATCTCCTCTCTCACCGAATGCGCAATTTCGTCGATGACACCGATGATCACACTATCTTTTGTCGGTATGGAGACGAACTGCCCGATAAACCCGACTTCCTCGTCAGCGAGTTTCGCGATGTATCTGTCAGCCGAGGATACTTCGATGATATCACCCAGTCGCATTATGGTTTTGATGGTTCAGGATGCGTACTTAAATTTACGGCGGTGTCCAGATCTGGCATGCATGCCGAAAATGCCGAAGCTGGGTCCGTTTGGACGGTAAGAGTTGTGTGAGACCGGGCAACCTGGCCACCCCCACATCCAAAGACTTTTGACGTGTCAGAGACACACATACAGTAAAACGGTGCAGGTGATACAGATGAAACTCGATGAGATTGATAAACAGATTCTTGCGATACTGGAGCAGGATGAGGCGACATCAAACGCAGCGATCGCAGAAAAGCTTGGTATCACACCGGACGCTGTGGAGGAGCGACTCGACCGGCTTGCTGACACCAGAACCAAGATACTGGTCGTTGACGACGAGCCTGACACCCTGATCCCACTTACCCGTGCGCTTGAGGCAGACAACTACGTCGTAATCGGGGCGGCAGACGGCGCAGAAGCTCTCGAAAAGGTCACGGCAGAGACTCCAGACCTGATTCTCCTTGATCTGATGCTGCCGAAGGTGAATGGTTATGAGGTCTGCATGAAACTTAAGGAAGATTCAATGACACGGCACATTCCGATCATCATGCTC
>DTYY01000324.1 GCA_012961645.1 Methanosarcinales archaeon
GATCGAGTACTGGATAAACGAGGGCTGCGACATGATCTATGAAACAGATGATGACGATGTCGAGATCACGTCGGAGGATGCGACAACGAACATCTTCTTTTCAGGCGTGATCGATCTCGCCGAGGTCAGAAGAGCGATGCTTCTAACGTTTGTTCCGTCCGGTGACAAGGGAGCGAACGAACTCGGGTTCAACAACGAAACATGGGATGAGGACGTCTACACTGGTGATCCATTTCCTGATCTTGCGATAGACGAGCGTGATGTGACCGATCATCTCAGTACCAGCGGAAATTACGCATACATCGTTGACAAGGGCGACTACATGGTCCCGAGCACAGCGATTCTCATCCTTGAGCGCGGACAGAAGGTACCGAACTTGGGCGCGGTTCCAATCGCCGTGGGCGAGATCACTGACATGGGCATCCATTACATCTCTGATGATACGTACGGCGCAGTCTTCGGGACGCTCAGGTTCGCCATCTATGACCTGTTCGACCGAATCGCCGGATATCGGGAAGCAGAAGATGTTGCCGTCTATGCAGTGCCCGCGGATTTTGAACCTGACTATAATCTGTGGATGAACGCAACAGCAACCAGTAAGCCGACACGAACGCTCAGGATCTTCGATGACCCGTACACCAATGAGACGCAGGATTACGAAACCGAGCTCTACTTCTTTGATGAGAATCACGACGGCTTCTTTGACGAGGATAACGAGACCATGATCTACCGGACCACGACCAGTTACGATGGCACGTTTGCACTCCGGCTGGACGGGGGGGTGTATGACATCTATGCCAGATACTGAGCATAATGGTAATCGATGGAAGATTATATCGATCGTTTTGATTCTGATCGCACTGATCTCGGTTACATTAAATGTGCATTTTTATCTTTCGGATGAGTCTGAAATAGCATCCGGTGCCAACAATGAAACGAACTATTCCGCTATGTCAAACGTAAACGTATCAGATGAAAACGAAACAGAGATGCACAGGATTGCAAGAGTGGTGATCACGCCCGGTGATACCATCAAGATCGATTGAAACGTGATTTACTCTTGGCATGGGCAACGCTTATATACTGTTATGCTATCTGCATACGTAGCAGTGAGATTATTGCTGCGAATATCTCGAACCGATCCGAGATTACTAACATAATAGACAATATATGAGGTATAAAATGAGAATTAAAATATCTTTGGTATGTATAGCGGTTCTGATGGCGATGGTTGTGCCCGCGTCAGCGGCTCCGGATCTGAGTGTGACCGACGTCCTTGTCAACCCGGGTGATACGCGCTCTGATGAGATACTCAGGGTTTATGTTAACGTAGAAAACGTGATCTCTGCAGTCGTGCAGAACACCGGACCTGACGCAGTGACAGGCGGTTTTGATGTCTGTTTCATGGCAGATGACACCAGAATCGGTTGTGCGACCGTAGCAGATGATATGGCAGCCGGTACGAACATGACCGTTGGCATCGACTGGACACCCTCATGCGCGAATTATTCGGTTATGCCTGGATTCCCGCCGCAGTCACTTCCACTTACGATAACTGTGACTGTTGACTGCAACTGCAGTAGCTGTCCGAACTGCCCGGATGATGGAAGCTGCGGAAAGATAACCGAATCCGATGAGACGAATAACACGTTTTCAAAGGTCATTCCGGCTATCCAGGAGTATTCAGAATATGATGTCATCGGCGGCGTCGTCAACAACGGCTACATGAGCAAGAATTTCGACTGCGACGTCACAGAAGAGCCGCTGACTATGTTGGGGTATCTGGACGTTATTGGCGGTGGCATGACATACAACGTGAGTGGTGAAAAGGTCAACCCCTTTGCCCCACAGGCAACCGATACAAGGGTCCATCACATCGAGATGCCTGATGGTGCGACAGTGCTTGGTGCAAGGCTCTATGTGCACTGGTCTGACAGATGGGGCAACTACAAAACGTATCCAACCGGATGTATGGCGAATCTGAGCGTGAACTTCGAGGGCGTGGATCTCGTACCTGAAGTGGTGTACTGCGACTCAAAGGCATTTGGAAATTACCAGTCTCCGAAAGGATGCTCCGTATTCAATGTAAGCTCGCTTATGAGCGAATCTGGTGACTATACGGCAGTTGTCAAGAATATCGAGTCCACTGGAGGCAATAACACCACGCTGCTGGGCGAGGGACTGGGCGTGCTCTATGCGGGTGCGCATGGTTACAGGGTTCAGATCTGGGTAATGGAAGGTACCGACTATCTCATGGCAGCAGATGAGGCACATGGTAACTACAACTACTCTGTCTCACCTGAGGAGGCAACAGCAACAGTAGCATTCGACGGTGATATCGATCTCTCGGACGTGATCGATGCAAGACTTGCTACGTTTGTTGCAGAGGGAGGACCTGGATCAGACATGCTCTTCAATGGTGAGGTCATCAAGACCGACGCGTGGAACTCGTCTGCCATGATATCTGGTGAGGTCTATGTCGAGGAGGTATCCGTACTGCCTGACTTGCTTGAAAGCAACAACAGCATGGGATTCCGTGACAAAGGTACCGCTGGGATGCAGGCAGCCTGCGCAGGTCTTATAGTCGTACATGCGCCTGAATCAGTACCTGGCGATGTGAACGGTGACGGAGAACTAACGACTGCTGATGTTGCGATGGTACTGCAGATGGCTGTCAGTGGTGAATACTCAGGCATTGCAGATGTGAGCGGCGATGGGCGCGTGACATCACTCGATGCGCTGATGATCCTTCAGACGGTGGTTGGGAACATCGAGCTCTAAGAATGCTCGATGCTCTTTAATTTATTGATAACAGCATTATAACACTATTATAACACCGATTCGCATCTTCACACCTTCGACATCCCAGTCCTTCACAAGATCGCCGCCTGCACGGGTATCGCCGATCGATATCTCCTTTGCACGAACCTCTTCTGCAATGAATCCTTCCATACCACGCAGCAGATCAGCTACACGCGCATCTGTCAGTTCCACTGCAACACCGATACAGTCATTGACCTCAAGATCGAGTTCCTTTCGCATCTCCTGAATCCGGCGTATCACCTCTGCAACGTACCCTTCCGCCTCGATCTCGGGCGTGAGCGTGGTATCCACATACACGGTTCCACGTGCAAATTCAGAATCTGCGGCAAATTTAGGAACGATGCTCCGGAAACTGACCATCTCGCGGGTGATCGTTGCAACGCCGCCCGCAATATCAATGTCACACTTCCATTCACCGGTCTTTCCGATCGCGTCTCTGATAGCCCTTGCATCGGCTTTTCTGATCGCATCAGCCACTCTTCCGGCGTCTTTCTTGAATGCAGGACCGAGTTTTGCCATGTCAGGGATGGCATCTGTCCCGAGTTCTTCCCACTCGACGCCGACACCGAGCAAAACGATCGCTTTCGCATTGGTCTGCTCTGCAAGCACGTCTTTCAACGATTCAACCCCGCGAACGATCTCTTGATCCTCAGGCGCTATCACGATCCGCCGGACGGGCCACCTGAGTTTTCTCTTCGCCTTCTGGCGGGCGTTTGCAACTGCCTCCACGATTCTTCTGATCTCTGCCATGTCGTCTTCGAGCTGCAGGTCGATCAGATCCTCGTCAGGAGCGAGCCAGTCACACGCATGGACCGATTCTCCATCCTCGAGGTTCTGATAGATCGCCTCTGCAAGATATGGCATGAACGGGGCTATCAAACGTGTAACAATCGTGAACACATCGCAGAGAACCCTGTAAACCGCCAGTTTGTCAGGATCTTCTGCTTCTGTCCATGTGCGGGGTCTGATCAACTGGATGTACCATCTTGATAGTTCCTCGAGCACGAATTCAAGGATTGCGCGGGTTGCGAGATGCAGTTTGTACTCTTCCATCGCAGACGTAACATCGCGTATGAGCGAGTTTGCCCTCGACAGAATCCACCGATCCTCCTGCCTGAGCGCACCACTTATCGATTCAAACGAGACATCTTTCGGGTCAAAGCTGTCAAGAACCATGTAAGGCAGCGGAAACCGGTAGACGTTCCACAGAATGTTTAAAGAACGGTGCACGGTTGCAACCTCATCCCAGTTGAACTTCAGATCGTCCCACGGCGCATTCGAGGAGAGCATGTACATGCGCAGCGTATCTGCTCCGAACCTCTCGATCACTGCGCTGGGTGCAACAACGTTTCCCAGACTCTTTGACATCTTGCTGCCCTCTTCGTCCAGCGTGAAACCATGCACGAGCACGCTTCTGTACGGTATCCGGTCGAATGCGACCATGCCCGCGCCGAGTTGCGAATAGAACCAGCCACGGGTCTGATCATGACCTTCCACGATGAAGTCAGGGGGCCAGAGTGTCTCAAAGGCGCCGGTGACGTGCGGATAGTCAAGCGTTGCCCACGAGGCGACCGCAGAATCGAACCAGACATCAAAGACGTCCTCAACACGCCTATATTGCCCGCCGCACGAACAGGCAAAGACGACGTCATCGACCCATGGGCGGTGCAGATCAGGTGGCTCCATGCCGCTTCTTGTTTTGAGTTCCTCGCCTGTCCCGATCACCTCGTACTTCCCGCACGAGTCGCAGACCCAGATCGGAATCGGGATGCCCCAGTACCGCTGCCGCGATATGCACCAGTCCCGTGCACCTGAGACCCAGTCATGAAATCTCGCAGACCCTGCCCAGTCAGGATACCAGCGTACCTTTGTGATCTCGTCAAGCATCTGTCCTTTAAGCTGTGAAATCTTCAAAAACCACTGCTCGGTCGCAAGATAGATTATCGGCGTCTTGCATCGCCAGCAATGTCCGTAACGATGCACTATGGTCCCGCTTGCAAGTAGATATCCGCGCTCATCGAGATCATCGATGACCTGCTTGTCGGCTTCCCTGACATATATGCCTTCGTAGATGCTTGCATCGATGGTGTATCGCCCATCCGGTCCGACAGGGCAGAAAGCCGGCAGTCCGTGCTCTGATCCAAGCTCAAAGTCTTCCACACCATGCCCTGGTGCTATGTGCACGCATCCGGTGTTCTCAGTGGTCACAAACTCTGCCGGAAATACCTTATGCTCATACTCAGCCTGTTTTGGTATAACATCGGCAAGCGGATGTTTGTACTCCATGCCTGCCAGATCGCTGCCATAACAGACATCAAGGAGCTCATAATCCTGATAACTGCCTGCTCTTAATACCTGATCGATCAGATCGGAAGCAAAGATCAATATCTCGCTCTTACCATCCCTGTATGCCCGCACCTTTGAGTATTCAAAGTCAGGATGCACGGCAACAGCGATGTTCGCCGGGATCGTCCAGGGAGTCGTTGTCCAGATGACGATGAACGTATTCTCCTCGTCGATCACCGGAAACTTGACATAGATCGATGAATCGGTCCGATCCCCATATTCGACCTCAGAATCCGCGATCGCTGTCTCACACCTGGGGCACCAGTTCACCACACGCATGCCTTTTTCGAGCAGGTTTTTCCCATGGGCTTTTTTGAGTGTCCACCAGACAGATTCGATGTATTCACGCTTTAACGTCATGTAAGGATCGTCCCAGTCAAGCCACACGCCAAGGCGTTTGAACTGGGATGCCATCGCGTCCATGTTCTGTATCGCAAATTCCTCACACGTGGATACGAACGAATCGATACCATACTCTTCGATATCCTTTTTTGTCTTGAAATTGAGCTTTTCTTCGACTTTCACCTCGATCGGGAGCCCGTGCATATCCCATCCGGCGCGATCGATGATATGATAGCCGCGCATGGATGTGTACCGCAGGATCGCATCCTTGATGATCTTATTCCACGCTGTGCCGAGATGGATGTGTCCTGTGGTGTATGGAGGACCATCCACGAAAAAGAATGGTTTTTCGTCTTTTCGCAGGTCTCTAACGCGCCTGTATGTGTCTTTCTCGTCCCAGACCTGCTGCATTGCCTTTTCTATGGATTTTGCATCGTATCTTGCGGTAATCGTTTCCATGTGTGGTCTCCTGTGATCTGATCTCTGTTTGGGAATTATGAAGGTTTCTGTGAGAGCTTTTGTTTCTTCTGGTCGGCTGGAAAAATATGAGGGGTCATTGACTAAAAATATACTCATTATTAATAGGTGCACCTATACATAATTATGGATATATTCAAGGAAATCATCCACGAATTTCTCTGGGCACAGTCTGAACGTATTCGACTACTATAGAAACATTGCTCTCTTGAAACATTGCTCTCTTCTGCTGCTTCAAAAGACTTGTTAGCATGGTCTATGTATGGGGGGCTTACATCCCATGCTCATATCCATGTCAGGTATACCCCTGAGATCAACACGAACCGAAAAAGGCTGGTGCCATCTGTACGCTGCTCAACTCAAATATTATACTTGATTGAAGGAAAGTAATATCCATGAATAAAGTTCCTGTTGATGACACAGTGGTATATGCTTTGGCACAATTAGTTGATGATGCCCAAACCGAAAGAAGAGACCCGAGTCATTCAGATATCGAATTTCAAATAAAAAAGGCTGGACTTGAGCATGCGGACCCCAACAAAGAAGGTCCACCAGTCGGAAAAGCTAAAAGAGTTAGGGCAGTTTTGACTTGGAGTCTGGAAAATAGACCAGAGTCCTCTGAAATTTTTACTGCGGGTATGATTTCTTCAATTAAGGCATGTGGCGGATTCCGAGAGGATTCACCAAATTATACTGGCAGTGATGCGATTAAAAACCTATCTGACGCATTAAAACCACTTGCGATTTTATTAGCTGGAGATGGCTCATTGACACCACTTGCATTAGAGACTCTGTCTGGAGAAAAATTAACAGAAGCACTGCAGACCTATGCACATAGAGCGAAAAAAGGAATCGAAGATGCAGCATTGGTGGTGGGAACAAGTAAAGATTTGATGGAGGCAGTAGCTGCCCATGTTCTTCAGGAACTCTGGGGGCAATACCCTCCTGCTAATTTTCCAACGCTTTTGGGACAAGCATTTACCGCATTAGACATGAGCACTCCTGCTGAAACAGAAAAAAGCGGTGAGCATCCAAGAAAAAATATGGAAAGGAAAATGTATGATCTTGCGCGTGCAATAAACAGACTTAGGAACAAGCAAGGAACTGGTCATGGTAGACCATGGTTGCCTGATTTAGACCAGAACGAAGCAAAAGTAGCAATCGAATTTATCGGAACAATTTCTGAAAGTATGCTGGACAAACTAAAGCAAAAGAAATCCTAATCGGGTAGCCAGTGGCTTTTCGCCCTTTCGCAGGTCTCGAACGCGCCTGTATGTGTCGCTTTCGTCCCATGCTTGCTACATCTCGTTTTCTATGGATTTTGCATCGTATCGTACGGTAATCGTTTCCATGTGTGGTCTCCTGTGATCTGATGTCTGCTGTGGAGATATGAAAGTTTCTGTTGCGTTTGATTGCCGCCAATCGTCCCGCGGAGGATCGACCGCAAGTGACCGGGCTTGTCCTTTTGCACAGAAACCAATAATACAATACCGGTGATACCAGAAGACCATAAGGGCATCGATATGAGGAAGAATGTGATCTGATGGACAGAA
>DTYY01000325.1 GCA_012961645.1 Methanosarcinales archaeon
ACGAGTGTAAATCACCCGCAGACGAATGGGAAACTTGAGAAATGGTTCGACTTGTAAGAGCGGAGGAGAGGCGAATTTGATACATTAGAGGGATTTATAGGATGGTACAACGATAAGAGGCCGCATGCGAGCCTGGATTTTGAGAATGCAGAAACGCCATCGGAAGCGTTCACGAGAAAACTGAGACCGGAAGATGTGTTTCATGTTATGGTGAACTTGTTTGGGTGGTGATTGGTATGATAAAATCTATTTAAAGTAATACTGAGATAGGCGAAATTAATTCAGGAAAACACAAAAAGCTCAAGTTGTGGCGGTGTGAGGTATAGGTTTGAGTAGTTACTAAATTTTAGTGGTAGTAAGTTGAGCTTCAATGAATCAATCATCAGAACTGGACCATCTCACAGAGAAGGTATATCGGTACCGAAAACTGCTAAAGGCTGCACTCTCTGATCACGACATTGTGCCAGACAGTTCATCACACCTTTACGCCGTTGCGAAAGATTATTTGGTGATGGCAGAATCATATTATAATGATGGCGTCTATTTCCTTGAATCGAATGGCGATTATGTCAATGCGCTGGTTGCTTTTAGCTATGGACATGCGTTCATCGACGCTGGTGTGCGGCTGGGCGTCTTTCACCTGAGGTGATCATGAATTACAATGTAACGATGGAAGCGGCATGGCAGGTGCGTGATATCAGAAGCGTGGACGACGCTATCAGCGTTGCGATTTCAGAGGCGGGCAAGCGATTCCACCCGAAGCTCTCGTTCGTGGAGATCGAGATCGGGTCGTTCACATGCTCGCGCTGTGGCGAGGAGATGGAGGCGGTGATGCTGGTTGCGGATACCGCGCTCGTCGGAATGGTGCTGTCGATGAAGGTCTTTGATGCTGAGAATGAGGAGCATGCATCACGAATCGCCAAATCGATGATAGGACGCGCACTCAGGGGCGTACCGCTGCGCGTGATTGAGGTCGTAGAATGGAACGAATAGGGGACGTATTGAGGAATGGCGCATACACATGGAAGCAGAATCCGGTTCTATGCGTACCGTTTCTGCTCACTTTCTTATTTCAGCTTTTGTTTTTTGTGTTTCTGCTCATCGGGCTTGCAGCCATCATCGGCACCGATACGGTCACAGAGATCCAGTCACAGGTATCTGAGATCGCACGAACGGTGCAGTATGCAGACGAACCCCCGATCGAGGAGATGACAGAACTGTCCCGCCTGATCGCGCCGTTCACCAGAATCTTCATCGCCGCGTTCATCATTCTGATGATTGCGGGTGCGCTGATCCAGACTTTCTTTTCTGCGGGCGCAATCGGCATGGCGAAGACCGCGACCATGACTGGCACCACCAGGACTGGCGATATTCTAAAATACGGCAAGCAGAGTGCGATCGATCTTTTTCTTGCTGGTATCGTGATCATGCTCCTCTTTCTTGTCGGAATCGTATTTCTGCTGCCCGGCGCCATCATGATCATGATCACAGACAGTATCATGGTGCAAGCGAGCATCATGTTCATCGGATTTATTTTTTTATTTTTATATGCAATTATTTTATCGATCGGACTGGCGTCGGTCAAATACGCACTCGTGATCAACCACGTCGATGCAATCGAAGGCATCAAGAGAGGGTGGAGTTTCTTTTCAGACCATAAAATGGATGTTTTTCTGATGTGGTTATTGATGATTGGAATATCTATGATTCTTGGCGTTTTCGGGCAGATCTTTTACATAAATCCGGTTTCAGCAGTGGTATGGCAGTTTGTTGGCACGCTGATCAATCTGGTTATCGTTATGCCGCTTGTTACGGTGTGGTGGACACGCCTTTACCTCAGCCGGGCAGTCATCGCAAGAGATTCGCCTTCATTCGTTGTTGATAGCTACTGATGAACAATACCTTCGCCACCCAATTGGTAAAAATCATGTAAATTCATCCTCTCTTTATTTATGTAGAAGGGGATGGATACCTAAAAAATACCGTATAATTTATGGACTTGGGGATGTGGAGATTGGAAAGGCTCAACACATCGTTTACATTTTGTGGAGA
>DTYY01000326.1 GCA_012961645.1 Methanosarcinales archaeon
AACTG
Organism: Methanosarcinales archaeon; assembly: GCA_012961645.1. GTDB lineage: Archaea > Halobacteriota > Methanosarcinia > Methanosarcinales > Methanogasteraceae > Methanogaster_D. The sequence goes on from DTYY01000326.1 coordinate 6, forward strand.
CAATCGTCTTGGGCATGATCTCAGCAAATGTGAGTATTAAAAAGGTCATCACCCCGATTGCGATGATCACACCGTAATCACCAAAAAAATCTATTGCGATAGAGGTTGCTACCGCCGATGCAGCGATGTTCACTATGTTATTCCAGATGAGTACGGTTGTGAGTATGGTTTCAGGCTTTCTTACCAGCTTATCGATCGTTTCTGCTCCTTTCACACCTCTCTTCAACAAAACCCTCGCTCTTATCTTGCCTATTGCAATAAAAGCGGTCTCTGATCCGGAGAAGAATGCAGATAAGAGTAACAGCACAAACAGGAGTAAAAGCTTTGCAATGAGCCACAGCATCTTTTTCTCTACCCGGTTATAATTTATTTAAGATATTTTCTCTCCTTGAAGAGATAAAAAAAGGTGGAGGGATAATTGCATCACCCATTCTCCACCATAACGTGATCATCTAAGCATGCTTCTCTTCAACAGTCAGCTTATCTCTCATATACTCTGCAACGATCTCCTTGATCCCCCAGCCAAGGGAGATACCCATAGCGATCGCAATGCCTGCTGCAATTCCCCATGCCAGCGGAACGATGAAAGTGTATATGATCGTCGTGTCGATCAGCAACTGGTCCAGAGCCAGTACGATCACCAGTAAGGAGAAGAGCGCCTTCAATATCAACGTTATCACATCAGCGAATGCAACTTCACTCGATGATAACTGCCCTCCTACCCAGCCCATGATAATATTGACCAGTATCAGTCCCACAACCAGCATCAGGACGCCTGCGATCAGATGCGGAATGTATGCTCCAATCTGATACATGAAGTTTGTCAGCATCGGTATGTTCAGCACGTCCACAGCTGCCATGATGAAGATGATGTAAACAAACCACCTGATCAGCGCATCAAAACATCCCACTGTGGTCATGCCTGATTTTTTGATCGTATCACCTACGATGGTTTTGTTTATTGCATCATCCACGCCAATCCTATCAAGCACTCTGGATAGTATTCTTCCTGCAGCACGTCCTACGATCCATCCCACCAGCAGGATTATTATCGCGCCAATGATCCCGGGTAGTTGACTGACCATTGTTCCGATAGCAGTTTCAAAGCTCGCCTGTATCACTTCTACCAACATTTATTAGCACCTCCTATCTATGTGGTGCTTGTGCCACTGGATATCCCAGTTCACAATAACCGCTACAAATCAGGAATATAATGTTATATAAGCCTTTCGCGCTTTTCGAGCCCATCCACTAAATCATAACCCATACCCACCACGAAAGTCCTGTAATATCTTTGAGTAGCACCACTCGCTCATGAGAAGAACGATATTCACTGACAGACGAACGCTGGGCAGCCGTGGTCGATGGAAACAAAGAGACAATTCCAGTGGAATGGATGAAGAAGCAACTGCAGAGACGAGTGATCTGTCGAAAGAAGAGTTCTCGAAATTCGAAGTGTATCTGGACACGTTTGTCACCGATGGTTCTGCATTCAGTGGCGATACATTGGTTGACAAGATATATGCTGACGAAAATAAGATGCCAGAAAGTCCAGAAAAAAGGCAGCTCGGAGTCGTTTTGAGAGGAAGAAGTGCAGCAGGCGGAAACTCAGGTGTCCGACCGGCTCGGGAATACCCAAAGTCCAGAAGGAGCAAGTGTTACTATAAGCTCCCTTGAGCGATGTTTGATCGTTGTATGGTGCTGGCAATTTCTGGATGGGCTCTGCCAGAACAAAACGCTTATGAACAAAGCATTCCCGATAGGATCATTATGCGGAGTATGATTCTGGCGCTTATCACCCTGTCGATGATCACCAGTGGTTGTGTTGATCGGGATTCTTGGGAACCGGTTCAACCAGAACCGATCCAGGAAGCAAAACTTAAAACCGAACCGATCGATCTATCTGACGTCACGTCAGAAGATGCGGATTTCACCAGATATTACGCATTGCAGCCGCTGGATCTCGCCCTGAAGGTCCCCCGGTACAACTTGCCGATACAGACGAACCAGATCTCAAACTATGATCTGTTCTCAGAAGAAATCCAGCTGAGTGACGATGCCCTGAGTTTGCTTGAAGAAAACGGCTTTGCTGTCATAGATAATCCTTTTGATCAGAAAGAAGAGGATATTATCCAGCCGTACAAGACGCTTGCGGATGGTGAGATACCGATCTTCATCACCACCGATTCGCTACTCCACATCTATCACATCCAGTTCGATGAGACGCTGAGGCAGATCGAGGAGAGGGAATTTTATGATCTGATCTGGGAGATCAGCGAGGAATTGCTGAATGATTCGATAGAATCTTATGAAAATTCCGATGGAGAGCTGAAAGAAGCGTCAAGGAGGAATGCTGCCTACTTTTCGGTTGGTTTGAGTCTGCTCAAGCCGCAACCAGAACAGGTCTGCCAGAGCGAGCGCGAGTGGGAATGCACTGATGCTTACTTCAGGAAGGAGGATCTGACGCGTTATCGTTTCGAGGTCCCGTCTTTTGTTGCGGATGATGTCGAAGATGAATTAAACCTGGTGGAAGAGCATTCTGGATTTGCAGAGTCTCCCATCTTCATCTACAAGGAAGATTACTCCCAGTATGTCCCGAGAGGGCACTACACACGGTCAGAAAAATTGAAGAACTATTTCAGAGCGTTTATGTGGTACGGACGGATGAGCATGCTCCTCAAGGGCTCGAATGAGATACTGCCTGGAACGACCGACCCGTACTGCAAGGAGGCTCTCATCTCTACAGAGGACGCAAGAATCCAGACGATCGGCGCATCTCTGATATCATCCAAGTTCGATGAAAACGAGGAACTCAGGATTGAGTGGGACCGGATATATCTGGTGACTGCCTTCTATGTGGGATTTTCTGATGATCTGGGACCTTATGAGTACATCGATGCATTGAACTTTGTTTTTGGGGAAACGTTTGATCCGGATGATCTGGATGACGAGACGATCGGAGAATTGAGAGCGAAACTGGCAGAGTACGGATCGCCAGAGATATATGGCGGGACAGGAGCCTGCGAGATACCACCACCGTTTACTCCTGCACAGGCGGACCAGTGCCTGAACAACACCGCAGGATTCAGGTTGATGGGGCAGCGGTTCATCCCTGATTCCTACATCTTCACAAATCTTGTCGGTGAATACACAGACGTCTATGAGGGAGATCACATGCCTTTCACGCTCGTTGTGAGTGGTGCCGGAAGGCAGATCAGAGGATTTCCCCGAGGTCTCGATTTTATGGCGCTACTCGGATCGAATCGATCGAGGGAACTACTGGACGAGCTGGATGATTCCAATTACAGAGAGTATGATCGCCAGTATATGCAGATGGAGGATGAATTCGACTCGTTTGGTTATGCGGATTGGAACAAAAACCTCTACTGGTCCTGGTTATTCACGCTAAAGCCCCTGCTCATGGATTATGGCGCGGGCTACCCGACATTCATGCAGACCAGAGCGTGGCAGGAGAAGGAACTTGCCACTGCTTTAGCATCATGGACAGAACTCAGGCACGATACGATCCTCTATGCCAAACATAGCTATGCTATGGCTGAGTCTGCATTTATACCCCCCAAAGAGAGACCTGTTGTCGGATATGTTGAGCCGGTTCCTGAGTTCTATAACCGTTTGCTGGCACTTACACAGATGACGAACAACGGTCTCGCCGATATGGATGTTCTGGACGGACCGGCGAGGCAGAGGCTGGAGAACCTTGAACAAATACTCAAACGGCTTGTCGAGATCTCGTCAAAGGAACTGGAGAACGAGGAACTGACAGATGAGGATTACGATTTCATAAAGAATTTTGGTGATCGTCTGGATGGCGTCATCGCCGATGTGGATGATAAGGCAAAGAAGACGACGATCGTCGCCGATGTGCATACCGATGGCAATACGATGCAGGTTCTCGAGGAGGGCGTGGGATACGTTGATCTGATCGTTGTTGTATACAAACTCCCTGATGGAAGACTCCTCGTCGGAGTCGGTCCTGTTATGAGTTACTACGAGTTCAAGCATCCGATGGACGACCGCCTCACCGATGAGGCTTGGAGGGAGCTTCTGGCTGCAGATCCGCCCGAGAGACCGGAATGGATCTCTGGATTTCGCTCCAATGGTTGATGCCGGATCCTAATGATGTGACTTTGATGCAAAAATTGACCCTGAGACACGACCGGCTCCTCGTCATCTTCCTCTTACTCGGACTTGTGATACTCGCTTTCATAATGATCCCGCTTCTGAGCATGACTGCCGGTCAACTCATCTCCAACCAGCCCGGCATGGCAGAAGCGATCAATGATTCTTCGGTCTGGAAAGCGATGATCCTTACGATGTACACCGCACTTGTCGCAACCATCGTAGCATTTATATTCGGCGTGCCTCTTGCATACTTCCTTGCACGACGCAACTTCCCTGGTAAGGGCGTAGTCGAGAGCATCGTGGATATCCCGATCATCGTTCCGCACACGGTGGCAGGTATCGCACTCCTCACGGTATTTGGATTGCATGGATTGATCGGGTGCCCGCTTTCATCGATCATCAGGTTCAGAGACGCGTTTCCCGGAATCGTGGTTGCGATGCTCTTTGTCTCGGTGCCGTTTCTGATCAACTCGGCGCGAGAGGGTTTTCAGAGTGTTGATCCGCGCCTTGAAAACGTTGCCAGATCGCTCGGGGCATCTGAATGGGGCGCATTCACACTGGTTACGGCTCCGCTTGCCGCGCGCCACATCCTGGTGGGCTCGATCATGTGCTGGGCACGGGCGATGAGCGAGTTTGGCGCTGTCATCGTGATCGCATACTACCCGATGATCACACCAACCCTGATCTACGAGCGATACATCTCCTATGGGCTTTCAGCGTCCTCTCCGATCGCTGTTCTGATGATCATCGTTTGCCTGATCATATTTGTCATATTGCGAGCGATCTCCTCGGGATGGAGGCGGTACGATCGAGATTAGGTTGTTTTTTAAGTCAATAAATCGAGCAGGAACTAAAAAAGGTCATTTCATCCATACTTTTACTTTTCTCGCAATTGTTCTGGCGTTTTTCACCTGTGGCGACGTGGGCAGCCCCTCTGCCCAATAACTTTACGATCTCCCAAAACTGATAATATTACATGGAGAACGAAGAGCGTATCAGGGTACTGGCCGGGCTTGAAGCGGTACGATCGCTCCCCGGGATGTACATCGGGAGCACCGGACCTGTCGGGCTGCACCATCTCGTAAGCGAGGTCGTCGACAACAGCATCGATGAGGCGATGGCAGGGCACTGCACAGCGATCGAGGTTGCATTGAACCAGGACGGCTCTGTCACGGTATCTGATGATGGCAGGGGGATTCCGGTGTACATAATCGAGGATTATGGAAAGCCTGCTGTCGAAATCGTAATGACAACGCTGCATGCAGGAGGAAAGTTCGATAAAAGTGTGTACAAGGTCTCTGGCGGGCTGCACGGCGTTGGCGTATCGGTTGTAAACGCGCTATCAGAGTGGCTGCGCGTCGAGGTGCACCGGGGCGGCAAGATACACGTGCAGGAATACGTGCGTGGAGACCCGAGATACGATCTAAAAGTCAAAGGAGAGACCGACCGCACAGGAACGTCCATCACATTCAAGCCAGATCCCCGGATTTTTGAGGAGACCGAATTCTCATTCGATACTCTCTCAAAACGGCTCCGAGAACTCGCATACTTAAATTGCGGCGTGCAGATCGAAATCAGGGATGATCGAGGCGAGCCGCACCCACCATCGGTGGATACATACCGTTTCGATGGTGGGATTGTCTCGTTTGTTGAGTACCTGAACGAAAATAAAAACACTCTTCATGATCCTGCATATTTCAAGAAAACCAAGGAAAGCACTGATATCGAGATTGCAGTCCAGTACAATGACGGATACTCTGATAATGTCCTGACATTTGTGAACAGCATCAACACAAAGGAAGGCGGAACCCATCTGAGCGGATTTAAGACCGCACTCACGAGATCGATCAACAGGTATGCGAAGGCTAACAACCTTGTAAAGAACGGTGAGATCAGTGGAAGGGACACGCTTGAGGGTTTGACAGCCGTAATCAGTGTAAGACTTGCAAACCCGCAGTTCGAGGGTCAGACCAAGATGAAACTCGGAAACATCGAGGTGAAAGGGCTTGTTCAGTCGCTGGTTGGCGAGGGGCTCGATGAGTTCCTTGAAGAGAACCCTAAAACAGCGAAAAAGGTCATAGATAAGATACTGGAAGCGGCAAAGGCGTGGGCGGCTGCAAAGAAGGCGCGGGAGCTCACGAGACGCAAAACCGCGCTCGAATCGGCGAGTCTTCCCGGAAAACTTGCTGACTGCTCAGAGCGTGACCCTGCAAAGAGCGAGATATATCTGGTAGAGGGGGACAGTGCTGGCGGCTCTGCCAAGCAGGGGAGAGACCGGAAGTTTCAGGCGATTCTGCCGCTCCGGGGCAAGATACTGAACGTTGAGAAGGCAAGGCTCCACAAGATTCTGCACAACAATGAGATCAGGACGATGATCACAGCGTTTGGGACCGGTATCGGGGAGGAGTTTGATATCACAAAGGCGCGTTATCACAGGATATCGATTATGACCGATGCAGATGTTGACGGATCTCACATCAGAACGCTGCTTTTGACGTTTCTGTACCGGTATATGCCTGGATTGATCGAGGCAGGATATGTGTATATCGCACAGCCGCCACTCTATCAGGTCAAGAAGGGGAAGATCAGGAGGTACGCGTTTTCAGACGAGGAACTTGAAGCGATACGACAGGAGATCGGGGAAGACGGCATCACTGTGCAGCGGTACAAAGGTCTCGGCGAGATGAACCCATCGCAGTTGTGGGAGACGACGATGGACCCTGAGACACGGACGATGCTTCAGGTGACGATCGAGGATGCGATGGAGGCTGACAGGCTCTTTACGATACTGATGGGCGACTCTGTCGAGCCAAGAAGGGCTTTTATCGAGAAACATGCACGAGAGGTGGAGAATCTGGATGTTTGAGGGTACACAGGATCGGGCGGGATGGTACGCGATATGTTTACGGTCAAACGGGGATGTGTGATTTCCCGAAATTATTTCGCGCTGTGAAGATACCCCTCCAGGTCAGATGGCGGGCGAAGCCATAAGCTAAAAATCCAAGTATTTTCCGCACAAATGACCAATATCTATCCAATATTAACGTCTTTTGTGAGATTTGCATCATTTACGTATGAGTTAGATGAGATATGACTGTCGTTCAGTGAAAATTATTGGTACGGTTGCATCAGATCGGGAATTTCACGAATGTGCAGATGGTTCGAATTTAATCGCCGCATAAAATCTATTTTACCAGTGCTTTTGGGGTGCATGTATAAGCAGACCCGAGCTATATGGGAAAGCTCGGGTCAAAGAAAGATCCAGTGGATCATACGGGAGATGGATCGTGGAAAATCTAGCAGCTCGATCGCAGCCATGCAACAGGTGAGCCAACGGAGAGTTCAGCAATTGTACAAGCAATACAAGGATACTGGCGAAATCTCGGTTTTGCAGAAGCGTGGGAGGAAAAAATGGAAGGTAAATGCAAACGAAGAGAGTATAATACTTGATGCATACGAATAATACAAAGTAAATGCTTTAGCGTTAGATAAAGTAATAGATAGATATTATGAAA
>DTYY01000327.1 GCA_012961645.1 Methanosarcinales archaeon
CATCGATCATGCCACAGAAGAAGAATCCGGACGTCGCAGAGCTGATACGTGGTAAAACGGGTAGTACAGTCGCTGCCCTGGTCGGCATACTCACCATCACAAAGGCGCTTCCCCAGAGTTACAACCGGGACCTGCAGGAGGCGACGGCGCACCTGTGGAGCGCAGCTGCTGATACGCTTGCAAGCGTCTGCATGACTGCCGGCATGATCGATACGATGAAGATGCACGAAGAAACTCTCGCACGGCAGGCGACTGCCGGGTTTGCCATGGCGACCGAACTTGCTGACACGCTGGTGCGGAGATGTGGAATTTCGTTCAGGACGGCGCACCAGATCGTTGGCACGCTTGCGCGGATGGACGCTGTCCCATCGCTTTGGACGATCGACGAGACCTGTTTCTCGATGACCGGCAGACGGCTGAGCGATTCCGGTCTCGATGAGCAGGCGATAACAGATGCGCTCGACCCGGTCTCAGAAATAGGCTCTCGTGCCAGCGGGGGTCCTGCACCCGGCGACGTGGCACGGGTGATCACCATCTTTGAAAATGAGCTGCAAAAAGACTTAATTGCGCTTGACGTGCGCTGTAATCGGGTGAATGATGCGGCACGGATGCTCGATCATGAGGTGCGCAGGCGCACGCGAATGATCAGTGTTGTGTGACATTCACTCATAACTTCTCAAGCAGCCGCATTCGTGCATCAGGCGGATCAACGCGCCCCCGGGTCTTCTTCATCACCTGTCCGACAAGATAGTTCAGTGCCTTTGTCTCGCCGCTCCTGTAATCTGCAACCGCATCACCGCATTCGGCAAGCACCTCATCAACGGCTGATGCAACCACATCATCCTCCACCTTTGCAAGCTCTTTTTTGGATACGATCTCTGCAGGGGTTCCACCCTCGTCGAGAATCGTCCGTATAATCGTGACTGCACCCCTTTCTGTGATCACCCCATCCAGAAAGAGCTTCAGAATCTCGATCATATCTGATGCCTTGAATGCATCGACCCTGAGATCCCGATAGTTGAGTTCGCCGCTCAACACGTCCACGATCCACGAAGCGCTGGTCTTTGGATCGATCTCGCTTGCAACGTCCTCAAAGAACTGCGCAAGCCTCGGATCGATCGTCAGCGAGGTGGCATGGTTCTCGGTTATGCCGTAAACCTTCAAAAATCGTGCCCGTTGGGCATCAGGCAGTTCAGGAAGCGTTTTTCTGATATCAGGCACCCAGTCAGTAACCATCATCGGAACCAGATCTGGCTCCGGAAAATACCGGTAATCATGCTCGGTCTCTTTTGTCCGCAACGAAACCGTGACACCGCGCAATTCGTCGAAATGCCTGGTCTCCTGCACAACCGTCTCGCCGCGGCGCAGCACATTCCTCTGCCGCACGATCTCAAACGACAATGCGCGTTCTGCGCCCTTGTATGAGGATATGTTCTTGACCTCAGCCCTCGCGCCGCCGGCAAGTGAGATGTTTGCATCCACCCTGAGCGCGCCATCCAGATCGCCATCGGAGACGTCAAGGTATTCAAGGAGGTTTCTGAGCTTGTTTAAGAATCTCCTCGCTTCTTTTGGGCTTCGCAGGTCTGGTTCTGTCACGATCTCGAGCAGTGGCACGCCCGCACGGTTGTAGTCGATCAGCGTGAACTTTGACCGGTCGATCGAGCCTTCATGGACCAGTCTTCCGGGATCCTCCTCCATGTGGACACGGTTGATCCTGACGCGTCTGGTCCCATGACCCTGATCGTCTTCGATCGTGAGATATCCATCGGTTGATATGGGATAATCGTACTGCGTGGTCTGAAATCCCTTTGGAAGGTCAGGATAATAATAATTTTTTCGATAAAACTGTGTCTGTGGAAGTATTTCACAATTCAGTGCAATCGCAACCTTTATGGCGTTTTGCACTGCAGATTTGTTGAGAACAGGCAACGATCCCGGAAGACCAAGGCATACCGGGCATGTGTGGGTGTTCGGAGGTGCATTGTGATAATCAAGTCCGCAAGAGCAGAACAACTTCGAATGCAGCTTGTTCAGCTGCACATGAATCTCAAGTCCGATGACCACGCCATCACCATCATCACCGCCGGTGTCGTTTCTTGTTCTTGCAGGCATCTCTGACGACTGTGTGCATAGATCAAATTAAACTTTCTGTTGCTTGCGGGTATGGGGGTCGGGGGGGCAGGGTTGACTGTTTTGTGGGGTGAGTTGTGACGCTGATGCTCTTTTTAGACTTTTAGATCTCAAAGAAAAAAAAGAAGACGTGGAAACGCTTGCGTTTCTATCGATTGTCAAGATTTCCTATAATATAACCTTACTAAGTAAACCCACAAAAATTTTGTCCATCCTACCCATAATATAGTCTTATGACAATAGCTATATATGGATGGAAGTC
>DTYY01000328.1 GCA_012961645.1 Methanosarcinales archaeon
GGTAGTTTCGGAAGTACTGTCTTCGTTGGAGATGTGGTCATTAGACAGTCGATCAATTCCCATTCAGACCACATCCTCACTTTCATCGAGACCTATCCACACCATATATTTACTATATTCTGTTTCGATCGTATATATTACTTAGGGTCCACAGAAAAATAACCTATCGAAATCAACTCGTCTCATGCACACCTACATCTCTTGGTAATATAGAATAATTCCATTTAGGATGCAATGAGTGTGGTTGTATTTGTAGTTGCACCATATCGTCATCCGAAAACTTGATTCCTTTCTCATATTCTCGCTCATCTATGCGTGCTGCCACGCTCAGACCTTTGTTTGTTGTCGTGCCACCAATCAGTTTAATGACAGTTTCATAACTGACCAGAGGCTGTCCTCTCCAGTTCATACTGATAAATGAGGACATGCAATGCTCTATCTTGTTCCATTTACTGGTCCCAGGAGGGCAGTTCCACTTTGTCAGATTAGCCGACACCAGACATCCGAGTCTGAACAGCAATCTCAAAATAAGTGAAATATAATCTGCAAAGAATACTATCTACACAGCTATTCGCGTTTATTACGATATAAATAATACCAAGTATACGACTTTATTCAATATCTTCATACAAGAAGTACGATAATCCAAAAATATCCGCGAGTCTCAGCTACCTCCAACCAGAACATAATGCCACAAAAGCTAAAATCACACCTCTTGCTATTATTTAGCTTCGGAGTAACTACTCAGCCATACGGCTATCCCAAATAACCAACTGATGGAATAAACGGATCCCCTCTAAGCGCATCCGGCAGTCGCATCGAGCACATGACACCCGTTCTTCCGCGCTGTGGACATATACCCGCGAATACTACAAAACACATCTGCCCCTCCAGCAGTCCGGAAAGTACCCGATATCTTTTGCCTCAGTTTCATCATGCGTACGTCCCGCTCAGCCTGGTTATTGTCAAACGGCACATCAAAGTCGTACATAAATGCCAGTACTTCATGTTTGTGTCCCGATAACCTGTCAAGCAGATTTTTGGGAGGGGATTGTTTGACCTTTGCCCACGTTTCCCTGGTTCTTTTGGATGTGGTGGGTTTAGTTTGAGTCCTTCCACAATGATTTTATCAAATCTCCCTTCAAATTCCTCAATTTTATCTGAATCGAGCTCATCTTTGTACCGGCTAGCTTGATCCACCTCTTTCTTGATATCAAGCAAGCATTGGCTCATATCTTCTGTCCAATCCTGCTCATACTGTTCGTGAACAAATGTGAGATCTCTCAGGTGGTGGGCGTTGCAAAGGGCATGTATTACGTCAGTGTAATTGAAATAGGGGCTCCAGTGATCGTGCACAGCAACTCCTCCGAATTCTGATAAAATCCCCATCGCGTCCATCGCATCCTTACCACGCTTCGGATGCACGCCATAATACGTTAAATTTGGAGTGCTGGCAACATGCAACCAGTTCAGCTTACCCTCCACTCGCAAACCCGTTTCATCAAAATTAACTACATGAGCGTTTATCAACAGCTCTTTAATTGCATCATTGGCTGGTTTTACGTTCTCTGCACAGGTCGCATTTGCCTGGAGGATGATCGCCTCCGTTGGGCGATGACCAAAAATATCCTCGAAAAAGTCGCTGATACGCCCCAACGGGATAAACTGGTAGTTGTTTTGATAAACCGCCATCGCTCTGATACGGCTGCCGTATTGCACCGATGCGGTGACATCTGGTGGAAACGAAGCTACGTTGCGTGCGCTGCAATGTGGACATGTTTTAATCTCTGCCTGATGTTCAGTTACTTCGATTTTTATGGGCGGGATGTCAAAGACCTGCCGTCTTTGGTGATCATCCGCTTCGACATCTTTGAGAATTGCGCCACACTGGGTGCATTGCTCGACCTCGTGCAGTTCTACGTGATCTGGTTCTGACACCTGTTTCAGGGTGTGACCAACATGCCCCTCCTGTCCACCACTCTTTTTGTTACCCGGTTTTCTCGAGCTCTTGGTGCGAGGTTTCTTGAATCCGTCGCTGGACGGGGGTTTGCTGCTGTTTTTGCTGTTCTTGTTCAGCTGATCTTGCAGGGTTTGCAATTCCCATACGAGGTAATCAAATAGTTGAATGGTAGCCTCTTCCCCTTGCCGGTAAGCAGCACGAATCTCATCGCGGGTAGGTATACACATTATGTTCTCCATCCATCAAACGAAATATTTTATTTGCAACGATTGTGATGAGAAATATAACCTCATCAATAATAAATTTTGCGGTGGTGGGGGTGAGTAGTTACGAAGTTTCTTCGATACACGCAATAGCAAGAGTGGAAACACACCATATATAAACATACTTGGCAGCGAGAGGGCTTTTAACACCAGATAGCACGACGATGTGCACCTGATAATAGTATCAGCTGTCACCATCAGCAGTTATGGAGAGAAAAACCCTGTTTGCAGAGAAGATCACACCATAGCGCACAACCCAGGATCGCCAATCTTACGGACTCGCGGTCAGGAATTCGGACAGATCTCCATACTGGTACGTGAACAGCATCGTCAGCGTAACAAGTCGCCTCTTTGTGAGAGAAATTCCAAGATGATGATCAGAAGGCGTGTTCTCATGCAAAAATCGCTCTATGGACCCGGTATCGATCGCGTTTTCCTTCTTCATGTACCACGGCGGCACCCTGAGCAGCGCAGTGCTTTTTCGGGCAGTCTTTGTATCCGCCTCCACCGACTGCTTCTCGACGGCAACGCCGATTAAGGTCGGCACATCGATCGGTTTGTGTCCGCCTATCGGGATGAAATATCCAGTCAGATCCTTTGACAGGACGCTTGCACGCCCGAAGACAGAAAAACCGCCTTCCGGGAGGGATATGCATGACATGATATCCCTGACGCCGAGGCTTGATGCGGTGCTCACCTTAGGGTCGGACCCGGACAGAATATCCGAGACGACCGCCGCAGCATACTGGTTGAACCGCGGGTACGCACTCTCGATGTTGCTTGTGTAGGCGATGCGCTGGTTGTCCATCAGAATGAATGCGTCGGTGTATCTTCTGAGGTGCTCGACCGCATAGCCCACGTTCTGGTACTGTGCAGCTGTATCGGCGCTTGTCCCTGTCCGGGCTGGCAGTACGCCAAAAACCATGACCGGTATGTCAAGGTCGCCGAGTATGCGTGCTATGATCGGCGATATTCCTGTTCCGGTGGTTCCACCGAGACCAAGGAACAGAATTGCAAAATTGACTCCCTGGAGGTTTTCGTTCAGCAATTCGAGCAGCAAAGCGTCATACGAGTCCATTGCGGACGCAGATGCCGCAGTATCGGCAAAATCCCGCCGCCCGACTCCATTCTCACCTGATCCGAAGAACCCCTTATCGGTCAGCAGGTACTGCTCCTTCTTCCTGATCTGTTTGAGTGCTGCCTTTGGATTGATCGCAATCCTTGGATTCTTTCCTGCGCCACGTTCACATACCGCATCCAGAAGCGCACACCCTGCATGTCCGGCACCGATCAGAAAACCTGCCATATTCTCGGATTAACCGCAACGCATATATGGTTTTTCGTGGTGAATATATCATGGTTCGTGCGATTGATCTATTGACTGCCATCACAGTGCTGTCTTTGCTCGCAACACCTGCTCTCGGGGACGATGCACTGAAGCGGGAACTGGTCGAGCAGGTGAGTGAGATGAAACCGCCTGTGCTTGCAAGGTATCAGGAACTCGACCTCATGCACAAACAGATCCTGATCACGCTGCAAACACTGCCTGAAAACCAGATCACACCCACAACAAGGAAATGGGTGAATCTTGCGGCAGGACAGGGCGGCATTCTGCAGAAATTTGATGAGATCAATGATCTTGCATCAAAAGGCAATCCGCAGTCGCATGAAACCGCACTGACCAAGGCTACTACATTGAAGAGTGATATAAACACGCTAGAAGGATATGAACAGGCAAAAGAGAATTTCATCACGATTTATCCGAAAATGGCACTGATCCACCTTTTCACGGATCAAGGAGTTTATTTTGAGGAGCTTGCTGAGAATGAGAACAATACCCGCCTCTCGATCGATTACTACAAGCAGGCTCTGATAGCATACAGGGAGGCAGAGGATCTGACAAAGACCACGTATGTGGATCTGAAGGTGAAGGAACTTGGGTCTGAGTACCGGTTTGACATGGAAATCGCAAACGAGTCATTGTATCTCGGAGAGGCAAACTTCGAGCGGACTATGCGCGGACTTAACAATTCCACCAGTCTGATATCAGTTGTGGCTGGAATTCTCTCTGCAAGGACCTCAGAAAGGGAACTTACCACCGTTTATGAGATATATGTGAAACACGGCGACGAACAGGCATCGCGGATCGATGAGATGCTCGTTACGGTCGGTGATGCACACACAGAACTCGTCGATATCTTTCTTATATATGCAGCGGTGTTCGGAGCACTCTTCATCGTGATTCTGGTCGTCGCACTGAGCCGACTCTTCAGATGGACACACGCTGTCGAGGATACGGTGCTCGGAAACGAGGTGATCGGGTGAGGAAAGTTCTGTTTCTATTTGTGATCCTTTTTGTGCTCATGCAGACTGCGCAGGCGAACGATCTTACGGTCACTGGTGCAACATGCGATATTTCGCTCGATGCACGTTACGGGGATGCGAAAGCGCAGGAGAAGACTGTGACGCTCACGCTGAAAAATACACGAAACGCGAGCATGACGGTGTATGAACCATCGCTTCGGGTGTCAGAAAGTGGCATCAACTTGACAAAAGCAACATCTTTTCCCATAACCATCGCTTCTGGCGCCTCAAAGGATGTAAAGATCAAGGTGCATGTTGCAGGGACGGTCAAGGAAGGAACATACCCCGCAACTGCTGATTTCTCTTATGGCAGCGGCACCATCACCATCAACGTCGATCGCCTGGTCCCGGCGCACCTTGCCTCGCTCCCGAACATCAAGGTAGACGACCCGGTGGTATTCAACAAACCGAGGAAGGAGATGGAGAAGACCGGTTTTAAGGTCGAAAAGACGTTCGAGATCATAAACGACGGTGATCTCTCGATGACCCTCGCCAGCGTGGCTGCTTACGGCAATCCTGAGGCTGGAATGACATTCAGCGTAAAACATCCATCAACGATTCCAGAACAGAGTGCTGGCACCGCCACAGTGACGATCACCATACCTGTTTCGGCATCGGAGGGCGAGCACGAGGGCAAACTGCGCGTCGATGCTGGGAAAGCCGGATCACAGACCATCACAGTGACGGTGACAGTGAAACATGCCGTTAAATTCGAGATGTCATCGTACAGCCCGGATTTTGGTAGGGTTGACGTGTTAAAATCGGTTCCACTTGAGATAACACTGAGCGAAGCGCTTGGATACAAGGACATCACCTCTGTAAAGATCGTTCGTGATGAAAGTCAGCCAGGAGACGGAAAAGATGACTGGATGTCTGTTAATCTGCCTGCTTCCACCATACCGAAAGGAAGTTCGGTATCGCTCACATTTACGCTCAGATTCCGCGGAGAAACGGTGGTGGGCAGGACGTATACATGGCGGTACCCACTCTCCCATAGTGCCGGAAACGGGACCATCGCGCTGGAGGCGACCGCAACTCCGATCGATATCGCAGAGACGAAGGACGCACTGCAGACCATACGCGAATCTGGAAGCCCGGAGGCGGCGAATATCGCAGGCAAAGCTCTCGGGATGTTATCGGCAAGCGCTGAGACCGCGGAGCAGTGGGCTTCGGTTGCGAGCGTCTCGCAGGCGTCTGTCACGTTCCTCGATGCGATGGGGCAGTCGGTTCAGAGGATCGATGAGGGCGATCATGAGGCGGCGACAGACGATCTTCTGGTCGCAGGAATCGCTGTGGACACCATGCAGAAGAGCGCGAAGACGCAGGCGCAGACCAATATTTATAAAATGTCGGATGATTATATAAAAAGCATACTTCAAAAGGAGTCTGCGTACTTTGAGAAGATGGCGGCAGGCGCTGAGGACGACCGCACAAAGATCATTGCATATAGACATGCCGCCATAACGTATGAGCTTTTGAATTCGCCTGACCAGTGCAGTGTTGCGCATGAACTGGCAGCAGAATCGGTATCAGCCTACAATCAGAAGATCGAGAGCGCAAACAACCACCGGGTGGACGCAGAGGATGCGATCAGGCGTGCTTCCGAAGACCTGTACCAGTGGGGCGATGTGAAACTGCTGGTCAATCCGTTTGCTTATGATGGAACATCGGACGGATACAAGTTTGCAGTAAACGAGACAAAGAGTGCCGCAAACGAATACAGGGCAGCCGGCGAGCAGGATCTGTACAATACAAGCATTGACCGTGCGGATCAGCTCCATAACCACTGGCTCTTCTTGCTGGGTCAGTTCTGCATGTTGATGATCGGATACATCCTCCTCTTCGTGGCTGCCATGGTCTGGTGCATCTTCGCGTTCATGGCGTTCACCGCCGATTCAAGAGAAGAGGAGTTCGGGGATGTGGTACTGCTGTCGTGAGTGGTGCAACCATTCCCAAACGGCGGCTAAAAAAACTTCGATGCAAGCGATCTCTGTGCAGTGCAGCCCTCCTCGGATGCACAGAACTCGCAGGGCGCATCCCGCGGCCGGTCAGGCATTCTGCCGTCCTTGATCATCCGAATTCGATTCCGCAGTTCCAGAACCACACGTCTGTCTCTCGGCTTGATATTCACATCCCTCAGCTCAAAGAACCTTGCATACTCAATGATTCCGTATTTCACAGGCTGTCCGAATGTTTCCTCCACCAGCATCGCATAGGCTGTGATCTGCAATCGATCCGGTTTCCATGCCCCATGTTCTGGCTTTTCACCAGTCCTGGTGAGATAGGGCAGCACAGAGCCATCGATCCGCACCAGTTTGTCCGGAGCCCCGGCAATCCCGAGTAAGTCAGAATACATGGCATGTTCAACTGCACACGGGGTTATTTTCATGAGAAGCGCATCTCTTCCGATTATCTGGATATAATCGGCGATCTGTGAGCCGATCACATCGATATCGATACTTTCTGCTGCATCCAGCACCATCTGGTGATCCACATCAGAGAGAACGGCGCGATATACCACCAAAAGCTCATCTGTGATACGTTTGAGTTCGGTGCGCAGTCTTCCGATCACATCACCGACATCACTGGCAGCGGTATGATGGTGGGTAAGCGCAAGCTCCTTCAGGATGAGGTGCGATAAATACGTTGTATCGACGATCTTTTGCTCTTCAGCCCCTGACTGACTGCGAAAGTATATGATACGCGGACATCGCAGGTAGGCGGTGATCTCGGAGGCTAAAATACTGTCCTGTTTCATCCCAGAGCCGATTTGACCATCACACCCTCTGCGTCTACATCCACCGAAACCAGCGTCTTTATATCATGTCCGGCAGCACGCAGAGATGATGCACCCTCGCCGCGTTCGATGACTATGATAATGTCGCGTATCTCCGCGCCAGCGATCTCCAGCGCCTGAATAACCGCTTTCATCGTGCCCCCTGTACTGATTACATCATCCACAATCATCACACGGTCGCCTTTATTGATTCCGTTGAGATATAGCTCCCCTTTTGAATATCCTGTATGTTGATGTACTGCAATCTCGTTTGGGAGATTGTACTGACGTTTTCTGATAATCACGAGTGGAATACCGGTTTTCATTGCAAGCACCGTCCCAACCGGAATCCCCATCGACTCAATGGTCACGATCCGGTCCACATCGGTATCAGCCAGTTCTATCATGCGGTCTGCAACCTCTGAGAGCAGCGCAGGCGCAAGTTCTGGCACGCCGTCCGTTATTGGATGAATGAAATAGTGATAATCGCCCCGGCGGACGATCGGTGCGTCTTTAAGCGTTTGCGTGAGTATCGGAAGCATGAATTATAGTGATGACTGATGCTATAAATCATTTTGCTACCAGGGTCGAAGGCGTGGCTTGGGCTGCCCACTCATAAAACCGAGATTGTGGTTTGGAAGTTATCAAATCGTTCCAAATTGAGTTGCTGAGATATCACCCACCATGATCTGCAAGTATTGATCATCCGGCGATTACGCGTTTTGGAATGTTTCCTACATTCTGCAATTGGTGCCGCGATCCGTGTGCGTAACTTACTTGGAAACGTGCAAGCATAGGTACCGGAATATCTTGGGTCTACAGTTCGCCTGAAATGGAGAGATAGCGTATCAAGGGGGCAAAAGTTCAAAAGACGGTGGGAGAGTTATCAATACCCTCGCCATTAACCAGCATTAATACTGCCGATTTTAGTTATCATATAAAATATCTCTTGAATTAAAATTAGGTCTGGTTTTTGCGGTAGTAA
>DTYY01000329.1 GCA_012961645.1 Methanosarcinales archaeon
CCAGCAGAAGAGACGAAAGCGCCACCACCATGCGATCACGAGTTCGAACTCCTGAAGGCGCATAAGAAGTACACGGTATACCGCTGTACAAAATGCAGTGAAACGAGGAAGGAATTTAATTAGGATCTGTTACGAAACGGCATGGCCATCTGGATTCGTGACATTCGTATGCGGCAACCTTTGACATCGTTTTCATCGATCGCACCTTTGATGAAGACTTTCTCTCGGGCAAGCCACGGGAACTCGTTCTCCTCGTATATATTCATCGGACCGCCCATTACGATCAGCCAGTCGAATTCTGCCCATTCGAGCAGGTTCGATATCGACGAGGACGTGCTCATAACAGGCACAGAGATTCTGCAAACGATCGCAATCGACTTCCTCGGAGGTCCGGATGCCTATTTCAGGATGAAAATCGAAACATTTCCTGGATCCTGGACCGGTGCGATCGATGCGGTCGCTGCATTGAAGGAACTGGTTTTGGGAGTGCTCAGAGAGCTGTGCTGTCGCAGGATTGGTCTCTCTGCACCTCGGACAGTTCTTTGGCTTGAGAGCATCGCCTGCATCTTCGCTCTCTTCCCGGTCAAGCAGACCCACTTTTTCCAGCATCTTCTTATCCACGTCTGTGCCGCTTAAATGCACGTAAATAGCCACCATCCTGCTGTCACCGGCCCACCCCGCTATGATCTTCAGTTGTTGCTCTGTGAAATCACCGGCGAGCTCTGTTAAATGTGAATGCCTGAATAGATGTGGGTAAACATGTTTTTCGATACCCGCGCGTTTTGCCAGCGTCTTGAGTGTGCTTCTAACACCATCCTCTGACATCCGAGCACCATAATTGCTGTTTGCGAACGATACAAACAGCGGCGCAGTCCGATCATGCAATGGATGCTGATCAATCCACTGCGAGAGATATGGTGAAGTCATGATCAGCTGCACCCTGCACATACCTGTTTTGCCATCCACCACGATTACAGCTCCATACTGATCAAAAGTCAAGTCCTTGACATCCAGCGTCATAATCTCACCAACCCTACACGCCGATTCATATATCAGAGCAACGAGAGCCCGATCGCGCGGGTGGTCTGCCGCATCAATCAGTGCCTTCACGTCATCAGGTGTGATCAGGTCGGTCGGTATTTTGCGCTGTTTCCGGACATTTGGCGGTTTAATCCACCGTACGATATCGGGATAGTCATCGTCCAAGCCATAGAGCCACTTGAAAAACTGTTTGACGATCACCTGATACGTGCTCATTGACGATGTTTTCAGGTTGTCCAGAGTCGCCAGCCATGACTTTAGATCGTCCTTCGTCAGGTCACGGTAGTTTATACCGGTGTCCACACCCAGCCGGTGGATCACCTGTAGGATATTGTATTGCCGTGCCAGGCTCTTCTGCTCGATTCTTAGATCTTCATCATACCTGCAGAGTATTGCGAGTTTCTCACCATGGAGCCCTCTGCCTCTGAGCAGGTCTTCTATCTGCCGTTTATGAACGTCGCTCAATGCCATGATGTAACATCTGCGCCACACTAACCTCGATCTCAACTTATTTTAGATATGCAAAACCCGAACACAAGTTAGACCTTCATCCTGGCGACACACGACGTGCAGATGGTAAAAAAAGACCGGACTGGGTCATCAGGCTCGTCGATGGGAGGATTGTTGAGCATTCGGGTGCTTTAGGCGATTCGTGATCATTCTTGCTGTTCGATTGCGCACACCCTTTGCAAGCCAACAATCCTGATCGATCAGAAACCCTTATGCTCCCGCTTCAAGGAGAATGATGGCATGACAACAACCATCGCAATCACCGGAAAGGGCGGCACAGGAAAGACAGCGGTTGCCGCGCTACTGATCAGACATGTCTTGCGCACCGGTCGGGTGCTGCTTGCGGTCGATGCCGACCCTGACACCAACCTTCCTGAGGCACTCGGCGAGACCGCCGACCGAACCGTGGGCGATGTCAGGGAGATCCTGATGGGCGATCTTCCGCCTGATGTCGATAAGATGCGGCTGCTCGAATCTCTGATATACGAGATACTGATCGAGAAAGCTGGTTATGATCTACTCGTGATGGGAAGACCTGACGGAGCCGGCTGCTACTGCTATGCAAACAACCTGCTTCGAGGCATCATGGACCAGGTCATGAAGAACTATGATCTTGCGATCATCGACACCGCAGCAGGCATGGAGCATCTCAGCAGAAGAATCATCCGCGATCTCGATCACCTGCTGGTGGTGACCGACGGCTCGCGTAAAGGTCTGACAACCGCCGAGCGGATACGCGATCTCACCGATGAACTCGATCTTGGATTCAAAAATATATATATTATTTTGAATAAGGTTACACCCGAAAACAGAG
>DTYY01000330.1 GCA_012961645.1 Methanosarcinales archaeon
TGATCAAAGGAAAGAACGTTCTGGTGACTGGCGGGGCTGGATTTATAGGAAGTCATATAGTCGAAAGGCTCACTGGCGAGTGCGCGGTAACTGCACTGGACAACCTCAGTACAGGAAAAGAAAAGAACCTGCCAGAGGGTGCGATATTTGTAAAAGGCGATCTTAGGGATTCTGATATGGTCAAAAAAACAATTAAGGATGCAGATATCGATGTGATCTTCCATATCGGCGCGAATGCATCGGTGCCGCATTCGACAGAGGATCCGAGATACGATTTTGAGACAAACGCACTCGGCTCATTCAACGTGTTGGAGGCATGTAGGGATTCGGATGTGGAAAAGATTGTGTATGCGTCCACTGCGGCAGTCTATGGCGAGCCAGTTTACACGCCGATCGATGAGGGCCATCCGCTGCATCCGATCTCGCCCTACGGCGCCTCAAAGCTCGCTGGCGAACGGTGTGGACTTGCATTCAAGGAGACTTATGGAATCGACTTTGCAGCGATAAGGATCTTCAACACATACGGACCAAGACAGCCGAGATACGTGATGTACGATTTTATAAAGAAACTGAGGAGGGATCCGTCGTTTCTCGAGGTTCTCGGCACAGGCGGGCAGATCAGGGACTACTGCTACGTCTCTGACATGGCTGATGCTTTTGTGCTTGTTGCAGGGCATGGCAACGGGGTGTACAATGCAGCCGGCGGCAGCCCGACATCGATCAAGGAACTTGCCGAGCTGATGGTCTCGATCATCTCGCCTGAGGCAGAGATACGTTACGGCGGCAGAACATGGGCTGGTGATGTGAATACGCTGTACGCCGATATCACCCGGATTAGGGAACTCGGGTTTGAGCCGAAGGTCGGGTTTGAGGAGGGTGTAAGAAAGATGATTGGGTGGTTCGAAGGGGTGTAGGAATTCTTGGCTATGCCAGAGCCCTTGCGAAACCGTTATGTATTATAAAATGCCAAAATAACATGTATGGTAGTGGAATCGACTGACGAGATAACAAGATCTGCCGATCGATTCATCGAGTCGGAGATGATCATCTCAAGGGGGTTTATGGTATCCGCTCAGAGGATGTTCGGGGACGGCTACAAGGCGATCATCCGGAATCTATCCCACGAATATGGAAAGAGTATCATCGAATATCTTGCAGCCGGTACCGATCTGACCGCTCTGAACGATATCGAGAAGTTACAGCTATTATTCGAACGTGGTGTATGTGCCGATGATGTGAAGGTGGCGATTGAAGATGATAAATTGATATTGACAACAATGAACTGCAGACACCATCTTGGAAAATATGTGCGTGAGAGGACTGGTATCCCCTCGACAAGAGTCTGTCCGGTCGGCATTCTTGCAACCTGCCTGATACAGAATATAATCAGTCAAAATGTCAGAGGCGGACGCAAGGATGCAGAGAATTACGAAAAAACCGGGGAATGTGTTATACGCTTTGATTTAACGGAGAAGTGATCATGACTATACCTGAGATGCTCGACAAGGTTTTATCAGATCTCATAAACACCGGAGAGATCGAATCGAGTGTGATTGCGAGTCGGGACGGGCTGCTCATAGCATCGCGCATGTCACACGGCGATGAGGAGGTGTTTGCTGCCATGTCGGCAACGATGCTTGGTGCTGCGGAAACTGCGTCCACCGAGCTGGACAAGGGGGTGCCGGATCGGCTGATCGTTGAATCGGATGATGGAAAGCTGGTTGCGGTTGGTGCTGGACCAAAGGCGCTGGTTGTGGCGCTCACACCACCCGATGCCGGTCTTGGACTTGTTCTTGTGGAACTTGACAAGGCAGCAGAGAAGATCAAGAAGATTCTGACCTGAATGTAAAGTAGTACGAAGGCGATTTTTTGTGGATTGAACTCGACGGCTGGATGGCAAAGCTCAGATTCTCTGCATGTCACCTGATACCGCACCATCTGAAGTGCGGGAGGCTGCACGGGCATACGTATGCAGTGAACGTACGGGTGCACGGGAGACGGTCAGGAGAGTTCATCATCGATTTCGAACTGCTGAAAGAGATGGTTGCACAGATATGCAGCCGGCTCGATCACCATGTCATTATCGCAGAAAACGACCCGCGCCTAAGCATCCGAAAGGATGGCGACGGCGTGGTCATCGATATCGGTGAGAAGACGTATCGTCTCCCTATCGATGATATTGCATTCATCCCTACCGATTCAACGAGTGCCGAGAGCCTTTGCATGTATGTTGCAGGCGAACTTGCCCGCATGATCGAAACCAGCGATCATAGTGTCAGCAGACTGGAGGTGCGCATCGACGAAGGGATCGGGCAGGGCGCAGGCTGCACGCTGGACCTTGATGATGGGGTATCCCTATGAGGGTGCTCTGCTGCTGCAACGTCAATATCGACTCGGTCTGCGCCATCAGCGGGGCTAAGATCACCGATTACATCGAGAGAAATGGTCTTGGTGCTAAAATCGAGCATCTGATCAAAAATCCACCGGAAACGATCAGCGAAATCAGCGATCTTCTTGCTCTTCTCCTGAGACACATGGAGAGAGGAATCGGAGGCGAGTTTCTGGTCGAAACGTCTGATGCAGTCCCAGAACCTGTGATCTTGTCTCTGATGAAGGAAGAACCGGTGCTGCGTCTAGGTGGGAACGCCGGGATCGCTGCGGATGTCCTCTCTAATCTCGGAGCATCGCTGGTGATCCCGAATGTGGCGTGTCCATCAAGTAGACAGGCTGATCTGTTCTCAGGAGACGTTATACGGATTCCAGCTTACAAAAACAGTAAACTCATCCTGTTAAAACCAAAAGACGCTGTTGGTTGCAAGGAGGACGCCCTGCACCATGTCTTCGACTTCAAGAAGGGAGATAAAGTCACACTCCGCGCCAGAACGATCAGCGCGCCGAAGAACAACCGTATTATAGCGACTTACGATCCGAAAAACATCTCTCTATACATGGATGACGCGTTCAGGGATTACTCTCTTTCGCACATCAAAGAGATAGACGGAGCATTGATCTCAGGCTTTCATCTGCTTCGCAATACGTATCCTGACGGATCCACGTACATCGACTGTTTGCAACCGATTCTTGAGCATTTTAGACGTTGGAAATCAGCAAATCCTGATTTGCGGATCCATTTTGAATTAGGGGACTTTCTGGACAGCGGCATCACCGACTTCGTCATCTCCAGCATCTCTGATATCGTGGACAGCATCGGCATGAACGAGGAGGAGTTTCTGGGGGATGATGCAGACATTTCAGCGAGAAACATCATCGAAAGGTCGGTTCGATCGATCGACGGGCTCGGAATATCAAGACTCTGCATCCACACAAGAGATTTTATCGTGAGCGTCTTTGATCCCGCATACATAGACGCACGATCCGAGATCGAAGCGCTGAACTTTGGTGCATCCGCGTCTGGCGCGCTTGCCATGTCCGGACACGTCGATATCGGGTCAGCCAACGATGCAATCGAGAGTCTGCCACAGAGCGATGCCGGGGTTCGTGAATGTTCGATGGTGCAGGAGCATTTTCATGGAGAACGGATCGGCAGCGGTGTATATCTGCAATTGAACGGCTACCTGGTCTGTGTTGTGCCATCGCTCAGTTGCGAAAGCCCGGTAACCACGGTCGGTATGGGCGACACCATGACCGCAGGCGTTTTTCTGCGTGAACTGGAGCACCGCCCGACGTAGACACGATACGTCACTTCTCAATGATCGTCTCGTCGATCTTCATCCCGAAATGCCGCGCCGAATCCTCGAAGTGTGCCAGTACCTCGTCGCCTACTTTTAGATTAGCAATCGATATCGGAGCACCGTCTGCGCCAACGAGTTTGATCGTCTCGGCGTTCTGCAGAAGCGTTTTTATCACGTTTCCATCGACTTCAGCCTCGACAAGGGTGAGTGGGCGCCTCTCGATCTTGACCCTTCCCACGATCGCATCCTTCTGTTCGCCTCTTGCATTAATCGTGGTCACCAGATCGCCTGCGCCGAGTTCTGAGAGGTACCTGGTTTTGTCGCCGACCCGGACGTACGCATGTACCGCGCCCGCATTGACCCGAAACGGGCGTGAAGCCACATAAGGACTGTCTTCTGCCTCTGATTGCACCAAAAAAAGCCCATTTGCCTGTGATCCGACGAGCATCCCCTCTCCGACCGTCATCAGCGAGCACGTATCCACGCAGACCCGGTCACCCATTCCCACGGGTTTGACCGCTGTCACCCGTGCGACCTTAAGCGGCATCGCCGGCATGCCAGCGCGTTCGACAGTGCCTGTGATGCGCTTGATCTCTGATGGATCATCAGTATCTATTAGAATGCCGTCTGATCCGTGCTCGAGCGTCTCGATGGCAACTTTTGCCTCCTCTGAATCACGTACGCCGGCTATAATCTTCACATCTTCTTCGAAGAGTTCTGCGATCAGGTTTTCGAGTGGAATCACCTTCCAATCAGTGCCTACCACAATCAGATAGTTGCAAACACGCCCGAGTTCGGCTGCAAACTGCTCGTAAGCCTTGTTCTGGATGACAACGTATCCTGCAACCGTCTTTCCCTCGGAAACCAGTTTTTGCGCCGTGATGATATCCATCGATCCGGTTAAATCGGATGGTAGCGGATTTGTCCCGTCGCCTTCCCCGCCCACACCGACAACAACGATATCCGGCATTTCAGACACCTCGCGCGGCAGCGGTGAAGCCACCTGGATATCTCCAAGCTCGCGGACCTTCTCAATATGATCCGCTGATGTGAGCACGCACTCCACACCGGATTCGAGACTCGTCGTGATTCTATCCTTCTGCGCATTCCAGTTGCCTGTGTCAGCCTTGATCCACGTCGTCTTCGATGTCATCTATGGACTCGCTGGGACTCGAACCCAGGGCCTTCGCCTTGCAAAGGCGACGATCTTCCAGCTGATCTACGAGCCCGTAGTGGTAATCTTCTGGTGCGCATTGATTTAAAGGTATCTAAATCGTGGGGGATGTTTTGGGGAGGTCGCGGCATCACACGAACCCGCGATCTGGTTGGTGGTTCTGGCAACGATGATTTACACCCCTTCTTGTCAGCAACCACTCCGGTCTCAGGCGCCCACGAAGCCGGCGTCTGGATCGCATGCCATCTGGTAGACAGTATGCCCGACTCCGCTATTTGATGCCGGGTTGCTGCCGGGCTTGGGAGTGGAAGCTTGTGTCATTCGTCTGAAGGACCTTTCTCTGCTTCCATGTTCATCGATTTCTGTTTGGTTTTGATTTCTTCAAGAGCCTCTGCAGCAATCCCACGCACAGATACGTCCCCCTCCTCCAGTGCTTCTTTCAGTGCCTCAACTGCCCTTGAATCGCCTATTGCTCCAAGAGCCGATGTAGCAGCCAGACGCATAGACACACCCTCACCCTTCAACGCTGTTTTTAGTGCTTCAACTGCTCTTGGATCACCTATATCTCCAAGAGCCGCTGCAGCATTCCCGCGCACAGACACATCCTCATCCTTCAACAACGCTTCTTTCAATGCCTCAACTGCCCTTGAATCGCCTATAGCTCTAAGAGCCCATGTAGCATTCTCACGCACAAGTACATCCTCATCCTTCAACGCTATTTTTAGTGTTTCAACTGTTCTTGGATCACCTATATCGCCAAGAGCCAATATAACACTCCTACGCACAAGCGCGTTATCCTTCAACAACACTTCTTTCAATGCCTCAACTGCCCTTGAATCGCCTATTGATCCAAGAGCCGCTGCAGCATTCCCACGCACAGCCGGATCATCATCTTTTAATCTCGATATAACGACGTTCAAAAATTGCTGTTTCTCTGAATCCGGTATTTTATTAACCGTATTCGCAGCATGTTCTCTTTTCATATAATCCCCACTAAACAACTCATCCAGTATGGATTCATCAGATGCCGCAACTTCCTGAGACGCTTCTGTTCCTGAGAGGTAGATGTATGGCTCAATATCAATTCCACAGAAGAATGGCTCATCTCTCAACAGGATATTCAAATCCTCATCTTTATGATACGTCTTCAGGAGTTCAGAGTTTCTCAATTCTTCTTCCGGTTCTTCTTCCGAATCACCTTTTGCAAGCCGTTCTAACTTACAGATAAGATCTTGATCCTTATACTTCACAAGATCCTTGTAAAACTCTGGAAAAACGTATTCAAAGACAAAAAGTTTCGCAGATAAATCAGACTTGATTTCCTCTCCTGCTCTTTCCGCAATCTCTCTTCGTATTCTAAGGACGTTCAAGAACATCTTTACCTTTCGGGGGTTACATCCGGTGCCCTTTGCAACGATCTTCGCATACCCCTTTTCTCGTTTCTTAATACCCAGGTTTTCGATGAACGACGCCATATCATCTTCTCTGATGGGTGGAAGTGCAAAAGGGACTTGAATTATCTTCTCTATGTAATCTTTTCCGCTGATCGGTATTTCTTGCTCCTTGCTTTTGTATCTGACCTCAATTCCTTTCTCAATCACCTCTTTCTCCACACCGATCACAAATACACACTTTGGAACGTCTAAAAAGAGCTTTATCACCTCAAGAATCTCGATCGTCTTCTCTGGCAGGCATCTATCCAGATCATCGATGAATACAACCAACCGAGCTCCATCTTGCAAACACTCATTTATTACGGTTTCAAAATCATCTCTGAGAGTGCTTTTTATCCCAACGCTACTCTCAAAAAGATCTTCCGCTTCTTTAAGGGTTATCGTTGTGGTTTTTCTTAAGAAAGCATCAGTGCCCAATTTACCAATGTTTCCAAACAGCCTTATACCTTTGACTGTTAACTTCTCCTCCTTTTGAAACTCATTCAATATCTGCTGCAACAATGCAAGTCCGATCGGTTCATCTCTTCCATAAGCCCATGCGTTGAACCAGACCGTCTTGACCCCCACACCATCTCTAAACCTCTTCTCAAGCATCCTCATCAAACTTGTTTTTCCACTCCCCCATCTTCCATGTATGCCGATGGTCAAGGGGCTCCTCGCATCAAAATTCCCTATCAATTCAAGAAGGATGTTTGCATAATCCTCAAAGCCCAACCCATCCTCTATTGTCGGTGAATCTCCGAATATTTCTATTTTGGGCGCCTCCTCTGCCATGCAGAATGATATGTATGTGTGACGATATAACTATGGTGGCATTTCACCACCCCTTCTTCGGAATTGGTGAATCTCATAACACCCCCACACAGCCCCCGCCGGCTCAAACCGCCATCTATTTTACACCCCCTACCAATTACTCATGCACAATGAACCAGTGTGTCACCTGCAAGGGAAAGGGACTGTGCGGACGCCCGAAATGCCCGGTTCTGGAGCGATTCAGGGAAATAGAGGCGATCACCGATCCCGGAACAACGAATCTATCCGGAGCCTCCCCGCCATCGGTTTTTGTCGGGCGCAGAGGCTATCCTGACGTCTTTGCAGGTCCTCTGATACCCCCGAATATTGGTGGCGATGAGGCGCAGCAGTACGAGGACCCAGGAGTTCTCCTCAGTAAGAATATCGATGAGATTATAGGGCTGCGGTCAAGATTGGTGCGATCGTACACCAGATTGAACGTGAAGACGATGCATGACCCGTTTTTACTGACATCGCAGGAACTGGCGATGGCTGATGCGCCAGTTGACACCGAGGTGTGGTTTGCCAGACCGCCTGCTGCAAGGATGGCTTTCGATGGCATGTTGATGCCGATGGGTCCAGCCGGCGAACTTACGAAGATCACGC
Source organism: Methanosarcinales archaeon (assembly GCA_012961645.1). Classification (GTDB taxonomy): domain Archaea; phylum Halobacteriota; class Methanosarcinia; order Methanosarcinales; family Methanogasteraceae; genus Methanogaster_D. The sequence continues at coordinate 7,719 of DTYY01000330.1, forward strand.
TTACAGAGAACCCGAAAGTCCCTACAAAGATTGATTATCTCGTGTCAGACACCGATGTGCTCGCTTCGGATTCGATACGCGAATTGCACAGAAGCAGAATCCCGCAGCACCATATAACACGTATATTCTCGATCGGTTTGCTCGGGAAGGATCGAAAACTCGTTCCCACGCGGTGGTCGATCACAGCAATCGATGACATGATCGGAAAGATGCTGCTTGACGATATAAGAGATTATCCTGAGATAAAAGACATTGTTTTATTCACCGCTGAGAAATTCGGCAACCATTTTGAGATTTTAATGATTCCCCGGTGCTTTTCGTTCGAGTTGATCGAGATATGGCTACCAGATTCGGTCTGGTCTGATCGACTGTGGATTGGGAGTGATAGAGAAGATTATGGTGGAAAGAAGGGGTATTCATCGCTGGCTGGTGGATATTACGCAGCAAGAACCGCTGTTGTCGAGTATCTTCATGCGATCAGGCGGCAGGCATCGATATTCATCGTGCGGGAGATTCTTCCTGATTACTGGGCTCCACTTGGAGTCTGGGTGATTCGGGAGGCAGTTCGTGGTGCGCTGGCAGGGAAGGGTGGTGATTTGGGCGCAAGACGGTTTGACAGCATCGATGATGCGCTCCGTGACCTGAGTGGTCGAATCCGCACTCCGCATGTCAGATGGCAGAATGAGATGCAGTTACTGGATGAGTGCAGGTTTCAGAGGACGCTCACCGAGTTTCTGTGAAGGGCATGCAGACCCGGAGGTGCGTTGCTTGCAGATCACTCTCGCAGTCTCCGCAGCATATCCACCGGAATCGCCCGATTATGCACGCCGGTTGCAACCAGAGCCCCTGCCACCCCGATATCACGCAGCAGATCAAGATCGTTCATATCTCGCACGCCGCCTCCGAATATGACCGGATGATTCGATCTTGCGACCGTTTCTTCGAGAAAACCGGCGTTGATGCCTGACTTTGTACCAACCTTCGTCAGATCGATGATGATCAGATGATTGATCGGGTACTCGTTCAGTTTCTCGACCGCCTCCAGCGGAGTAAGCGACATTTCGGTGTTTGTGAGAATTTTGCCGTCCATCAGGTCGATATTGACGTGCAACCGGCTCGCATCAGCAGTCTCGCATGCCTGACCGATAACATTTAGATCGGCGTTCTCGGTTCCGATGGTGACGGTATCTGCGATTGCAAGCCCAATCGGTACATCATCGGCGGATCTGACACCGCAACTGAGGATCGTTCTACAATATCTTGAAACGTCTCTTATGACCGCGAAGTTATTCCCAGCTTCAGGTCCGCGAATCCGGTTGAGATCAGCCGCATACACCTCCTCTGGGTCAAGCGCCCTTACGATCTCTATGGCATCCGATGTTTCGCAGACCAAACTGGAGCCAGCGATCGGGAGGTAGTGCTTGCGCATCCCCCGAACCGCATGGACCACGATGCCGTCGAATATATCCAGCACAAGGATGGTTCTGAACATGTATTACTGCTTGACGCAGTTATCGCATATAATCATCGATTGCAGACAGACCGGGACTTGCCCAACAGATCTGTTGAGGCGAAACCATTTCGGAAGATCACCGATCAAAAATACCAGACCAAATGTTTATGTGCATTTCAGGCGGCAGAATATCCGGGCTTGTAAAATCTGTTTCGTACGATACCACCAGGGGTTTCTGCAATGGAGAATAGAGGGCAGGAAGGAACCGCTTATGATGTCTGTGCAAACATTCCCCACATCTTGCGAGAATACGTGAATGTGAGGTGATGATATACAGGCTCTATGCTTCGAGTACAGGGATTCGATGGCTAAAATTAAGGAGGCAAAAAGAATGAAGAACAGATCGAGTATCTGGGAAATGTGCACGATTTTATGGGTTATAGCAATTGCTTCGACTGGAATTATGAGCGCAGTATCAGCATCATCATTCGAGGACGAAGGAAATGATCAAAGAAAATCGATGTTATGGGGTACACCAGAAGTTTCAGACTCAAAAATCGACCCCTCTTTGACCATCGTCGCCAAATTTTCGAGGGTAACGTAGCTGCTGGTCGCCGTGTTGTAGAGGCGCCGGTTGGCGTATTTCTTGATCGTGATCGGCGGCTTTTCGGCTTCGTTTTCTTCTGACATGCCTGCGGTTTAACTCCTAAGGATGTAAAAACCTAGCGCGTAAAATGCTGCACTGCAATGAAATGTTCCCCACCCGGCCCCCTGCCGTTATAATGGTGCTATAATGACACCATAGTGTCGCCCACTTGGCGCCCTGGGAGCAAGGACAGGCCTGCCCGGGGCGTGAAACGGACCAAGGATCGGGAAAACATGTCGAAGCCCCTGGATTTGAACGGCTTGGCCAAGCAGTACCTGGATCTTTGGCAGCAACAATTGGGCGGCGTCGCCGAGGACGATCAGGCAGCCGAGATCA
>DTYY01000331.1 GCA_012961645.1 Methanosarcinales archaeon
CAGATCGAGCTGACCAAGGATGGAAAGAGCATCAGTGGCGGGACCGGGATCATCGATGCGCCAGACACCTTTGTGTACACGAAAGACATCAGAAGCGTCGAGGATGTCCCGATCATCGCGATCTACGTTGACAGCGTCTTTGCAGGCACCGAGACCAGTATGCTGGTGATAAACGGGATCTTCCAGATATCAGAGAGTTACACATCTGTGAAATCAGGTACCAGGTATGGTGAGATGGAGATTACACGCGCCTCGGGTGATACGATCACGATGAAGAACAATGATGATGAGATATCGCTTGAGGAGGGTGAAACCGTTGATCTGATGGGTGACATCAAGTTCCTTGTTGCTGATAACAGCACCCTGCGCTTCGCATTATATGAAGAGATGACAGAGCCGGGAACTTACGACATTCGCGGGACAGTCTACAGCACAACAGAGAAGCCGACATGGGACCACATGAACTTCGAGGGCTTCTATTACAATATCGATGACAATCTCGGCACAGAGAAACTGGAGGTTAAGGATGACGACACCAGCATCGGTGCGGGTAAACTCGTTTATACAACGACCGTCCAGTCGGTTGCATTCGATTACAGTGATTGGGGCAAGTACGATGTGATAGGCTTCATGGCAGAGCAGTATTTCGCAGGATATGACAAAGATAGGACCGAAGAGATAACAGACGAAACCATAAGTCTCGTTTCAAACAAAATGCTGAGCAAGGTTTTGATCGATGAAGATGATAAACACATGGTCTCCACCGGGGCGTCGCTCAAACTGGAGGAAGACTATGAGTTAAAGATCATACAACTCGATGTCAGTGGGGATAAGGCTCAGATCGAACTGCTCCGTGGTGGAAAGAGCGTTGATACCGGTGTTATCGGTAAGACGCCAGCAAACTACGTCTACACCAGAGACATCGGAAAGGTCGATGATGTTCCGCTCGTTGCAATCAACGTCGATAGCGTCTTTGCAGGCACTGAGAGTGATATGTTGGTGATCAAAGGCATCTTCCAGATATCAGAGGATTACAAATCCGTGAAATCAGGCGATGATTACGGCGAGATGGAGGTCAGTACCACTTCAAGCGATAAGATCACGATGGACAACCCCGACGACATCGATCTCGATGAGGGCGGGACCACCATGATCATGGGTGATGTCGGATTCACGACCTCAGAGGATGGAGATCGGTACTACCTCTTTGTCAGACGAACCATCGGCGCACTCGCCGCACTAAACATCGAACTTCCTGATAGCCCGGTCGTAAACGAAGAACTCGTGATAACAGTAACCTCAGACGGCTCTCCGGTCGAGGGCGCAGACGTATCATTCGGTGGGGAGAACCTCGGGCTCTCCGACTCAAGCGGCGAGGTCAGGTTCACGCCGGACGTGGCAGGTACGTTTACAGTCACCGCGAGCAAGGAGGATTACGACTCCGCATCAGAGGATGTCCAGATACTCACTAAAGATGAGGCAGAGAAAGAGAAGCTGGATATCACTATGCCGGACGTGGCAGGTCCGGACGAGGAAGTGGTCATCAGGGTAACGTCTGATGGCGATGCGATCGAGGGCGCGACGATCAAATGGGACGGCGAGGAGATCGGAGCGACCGATGATACCGGAAGCCTGACCTACGCGCATGAGGAAACCGGCACGTACACGGTTACTGCAAGCAAGAGTGGGTATCTCGATGGAACAGGCAAGATCACGATCTCCGTACCCGCGGCAAAGTTTGAACTCGACGGCATCAGCCTGCCGGCTGAGGTGGTTGCAGGGAAGAGCTTCACCATCACCACCAACGTCACGAACGTAGGCGACATCGAGGGTACCTACCGCGCAGAACTGGTGATCGACGACGGTAACGGCACCGTCACCACCGCAGGCTTGCAGAACGTCACCCTTGCGGCTGGCGAGACCGAAACTGTGGAATTCACCCACAAGATCACCAGGGCAGGCACATATACCGTGCAGATCGGCGGTGAATCGGGCAAGATCGTTGTGACGGCGAGCAAGTCAAAGACAGCGCTGGTGGCTGCCATAATCATCATCCTTGCTCTGCTTGGTGGGATCGGGTATCTGCTGATCAGCTCGGCTCCTGAGGGCGGATGGACTGCCGAGAAGCTGATCGAGGCGATCAAGGAGAAAATGCCCGGGAAGAAAGGGTTGTGATCCGGATGAGACTTGCAGGACAAGCGTAAAAAACAATAGAACCGTGATGATGGTTCCAAATGAGTTAATTTTTTGGTTCGGGACCATCTTCACCTGCAAATATGGACTTTTGAGGTGTGATTACCGGAAACATGATGCCGATCCGAATCGAAGGCTAAATCAGTGCAACCAGTGTTAATCTATGACTGAAAACTTTTGTAAGCCACTGACTGCGAAGCAGCGGCGCAAGCCGTCATCACAGATCAAAGTTCTTCCTCTGCAACCGGAAAGCAATAAAATCTCCCGGCGACTATCATTCGAGTTTTGCCAAAACATAAATGTTGTGAAAGGATGAGGACCAGACCAAAATCAGGGGATCCATCAGAACGGGATGGCTACCCAATCGCAGGCAGACACAGCGCTGTCAAGCCCTGCCTCTGGCTGAACCGGGCGATGCGCGGAGAGGGGAGCTGTTACAAATCGCAGTTCTATGGGATCCAGTCGCACCGATGCATCCAGATGACGCCCACACTATCATGCAACCACCGGTGTCTGCACTGCTGGAGGCAGATTGAGCGATCAGTTCCGCTACCTGCCCCGACCGATTGGGATTCTCCAGTTGAAATCAAGGGGTCGATCATCGCAGAGCACCTGCGCCTGATCTCAGGATACGGCGGGTCAGATACCACTGATCCAGATGCATTGAAAGAGGCGCAGTTGCCTGATCAGGTCGCGATATCGCTTGCAGGCGAGCCCACACTCTACCCGCACCTCCCAGAGTTGATCGAAGAGTTCGGAAGAGACGGGATGACGACGTTTCTGGTGACAAACGGCACGCAACCTGAGATGATCACTAAAATTTTTCCAACACAGCTCTATATCAGCCTGAATGCGCCTGACGAGGCTACATATCTGCGGGTATGCAACCCGATCGGAAATTTCTGGTCAGAGATCCAGGAATCACTGGAGATACTTGGAACCGCCCGTTCGAGAATGAGAACCGCGGTCAGGATCACGCTCATCAGAGGGTTAAACATCTTCGATCCGGAGGGGTATGCACATCTGCTACAAACGTGTGAACCAGATCATATCGAGATCAAGGCGTACATGCACCTCGGGTTTTCAAGAAAACGTTTGAAGAGGGACGCGATGCCGGGTCACGACGAGGTGCTTCTCTTCGCATCGAAGATCGCAGACGAGATCGGATACCAGGTCGCAGACGACGCCGAGCTCAGCCGTGTCTTGCTCCTTTCGCGGGACGGGCGGGCGAGACGGGTAAGATGAGTGGAGGGGGGAGATGCACCTTTCATGGCTTGTTTCGTGA